>JAITOA010000004.1 GCA_031290195.1 Puniceicoccales bacterium
TGCACATGAAATTTATACCAGCACCCCGCATCGGGAATTATGCCAAATTCTTCCGCCCTATTGAAGAGGTCTTTTTTACTTATTTTTCTAACTTCTTCCCTATTCCAGAGTTCCGATAATCTTTTTGCTATGAAATTTCTTGCGACTTCGTAGGCGACTTCAAATGCCTGAACAACTCCGCAGGAAACGGCCCGCTTTAGAATTTCATCTTTAGCCACCGCATCCTTCCCCAGTGCGCAAAGATTGGATTCCAGGGCGGCCAGAGCATTCCGCAATTTTCCGTGGTCTATTTGCTCTCCATCCACAGAGATAAAACTAGCAAAAACGTTCTTGTCGTCAAGAATTTAGTTGCCGGCGTGGTCGGCCTGGCCCTTTCCAAAAGCGAGTTGATTTTCTTCCCGCAGAACCCGTGGATTGGGAATGATATTGACAGTCAGCTTCGCCGATTCATCGTTCTTGGGTTATGGAACCGCCCAGCGCAACTTCATCGGTGGATGGCTCCGCATTACTTAGCAACCCTACATTTTGCAAAGGCGTCGGAGTGGCGACCGGTTGTGCTTTTCTTGTCGCCGCCGGCATCTCCTGCATCTGCGTCTTCGTTGCCGCACTGCCACTTCTGCCCGTCCTACTTACCGGCGTGATCCTCGGTGGCGCCCTGGCGTCCGCCTGCATCTGGAGTGTCTGTCGGCTGAAAAAATTAAATGAAGAATCGAAGAAACAGCCGCAGCAACTACCCAAACCGAAAGGGCCAACGGGGGAAGAGGAACCTCCCGGGCCCCACTCCGATGGTGGACAGGAGCGTCTAAGAAACTCTACCAGGCCGTCGGAATTTAAGCGCGAGGAAGATCCGCTGGATCCGGTGTTTTCCTACGAAGGTGTCGATGATTCTTCCGGTGATTTAACGAAAACTATTGATAATCGTGTAAAAGTACCGAAGATTGCTGTTCCGGTAGATATAAACGATTCCGGAGTAGCCGACAAACTCGCTGCGGCACAATCTCTCCATTTTCATAGCCAGCAAGGTGATAGGCTCCTCTTTGTGTGCTCACCCGCCGAAAACGGTTCAAAGGGAGGGACCTATTTTTCCGTCCCCGCCACCGAAATCGAGAGCGTTTGGGAAAAAGCGGGAAACGTGAAATGCTTTCGGTTTTTGGATGAACTTCCCGAAGACTTTCAAATTCCAGGCGGCCAATTGCCGAACTTGGAGCGCATAACATTTTTCTCTGATAGCATCGCAAAAGTTGAAATTGCGAATCATCTCAGTGGATCGTTTGAAAAGCTAGAACAAATAGTATTCCGAAAATGCAACAATCTACGATCCGCTAAAGTTAGCGGCAGTTGGACTGCGAATAATCTTCAATATGTTGGTTTTGAAACTTGCCCAATCGTCGATGACATTCACGTTGGGAATGGTTCAGAGAAAATCGAGTGCGGTCAAATGCATGCCTACCCCAAAGAGGGTGATTTTGGAATGAGTAATGGTCGTCTTGATGTGCAATTCTGGGATTGCCGCAAGTTATCTGGGGAACAAAAATTGTTTTATGCCGCTACTAAAATAACTGACGAGGGAACTGCGTGGGTAAATGTCGGCGGTGGATGCGGTGATTCTCCTAGGATATGGACTCAACACGGAGGCGTCATTAGCGAAGGGTCGTTTGTATCGAAAAGTGGCAACGTATCCACTGTTAGCTTTCAAAGGCCAGATATATCAACGGCCAACGTTTGGTTGGGCTGTGAGGATTTGAATTCGCACGTGAAATTAGATTTTGATTTGGGAAAATGTGAGTTTGTTGATTTTCCATACAACAGTGAGATTGAACATATTGAAATTGCGAAGGCGATGGATGGCTGTATCATTTCCTTCGAGGCGGCGCCAAATGGAGTGCAGTTGGAGGTTAACGGCTTCCCTAAACAGTCAACTGACTGCCCTGGAAGTCCATTTAAAATGTCATTCGCAACAAGGAAACAAAGCAAGCTTCCAAAGGTTAAACTAAATAACGTTGACGCTGGAAACGTTGCGTGGTATGAATTCAGTTATTGCGGGGGAAAATATCTCGTTCCGGTTAGTCCGGAGAACATTGAAAAAGCAAATGGACCGAGATGGTCGGCCTACGGAGGAGGAGACAACTGGGACCAGGAAGTCCAAATAGATCTTCGATCTGATTTTCTGTCCCTAGGACCTGCGGATTAGAACTAATATTGACAGTCAGCTTCGCCGGTTCGTACTTTGCGGACCGGCGCCGGCGATTAGGCAGCGCCCCGTCATTTCTTCCGGCTGCTCCAATCCGAGGAGGCGCAGGATCGTCGGGGCAATGTCGGCCAATTTTCCGTCGCCGAGAAGTTTAAAATTTTTGCAGGAATTGCCGTAGAGAAAAAGTTCCACGGGATTTAGCGTGTGCTGTGTGTGGGGAATGCCGAGGGTGCTGTCCCACATTTCCTCCGCATTGCCGTGGTCGGCGCCAACGATGAGGTCCGTTCCGGAAATATCCGCGGCGGCGAGAATTTTTCCGATGCAATCATCGACGGTTTCCACGGCCCGCTTTGCCGCGGCAAAATTTCCCGTGTGACCCACCATGTCAGCATTGGCAAAGTTTACGGTGAGAAAATCATAGCGCTTTGATGCCATGGCTGCGACGAAGCCGTCGCAGACGGCCCGGGCACTCATCTCCGGCTTCAGGTCGTAGGTAGCCACATCTTTCGGACTTGCAATGAGCTGTCGTTCTTCTCCGGGGAACGGCTCCTCCCGGTAGTCGTTGAAAAAAAAAGTCACGTGGGCGTATTTTTCCGTTTCCGCCGTGCGAAACTGCCGCAATCCCATCCGGCTTAGGTAGGAGCCGAGGATATTTCCCATGGGGGGTGGCTTCGGGAAGAGCACGTTGGGGCAGAGGCCTTTTTCGTAGTCCGTCATCGTCGCATAGGTGATGGCTAGTTTTTTTCTCCGATGAAAATGGGGAAAGTTGCCGTCGACGAAGGCGTGGGTGATTTCCCTCGGGCGATCGCCGCGAAAATTAAAGAGAAGAAATCCGTCGCCGTCGGCAACCTCTCCGGAAAAATTTCCGTCCCCATCGACTATTTGTGTGGGGGGGAGGAACTCGTCTCCGGATTGGTTAGGTGCCGTCGGATGGGCGTAGTAGTCCTCCAGGGCTACCCGGGCCGACGGTGCCCCGGGGGAGGGTTCCCCGACGAGGCAGCGGTAGGCCCGTTCCACTCTCTCCCAGCGGGAATCTCTGTCCATGGCCCAGAAGCGCCCAATGACGGTGACAATTTTTCCGCAGCCAATCGCCAGCATTTCCCTTTCCAGCTGTTCCACGTAGCCGAGCCCGCTGCCCGGTGGAGTGTCACGGCCATCCGTCAGTACGTGGAAGCAGACGCGGAGGATTCCAGCATTTTTGGCAAGTTTTAGGAGACCGATTGCATGGCGCGTTACGGAGTGCACGCCGCCGTCCGAGTAGAGCCCCATGAGGTGTAGTTTGCCTCCGCTATTTTTTACGGCGGCGAAGATCCGTTGCAGCGCAGCGCCCCCGGCGAGGGTCCCATCGGCCAGCGCGTCGTCGATGCGGACAATTTCCTGCTCCACGACGCGGCCGGCACCGATATTTTGGTGGCCCACTTCGCTGTTTCCCATGACCCCATCCGGCAATCCAACGGCCAATCCTCCCGTGAGAATTTTCGTGTGTGGCCAATTTTTCCGCAGGTACAGAGCATGCGGCGCGTTCCCCTGTTCCGTGGCATCCCACTGCGACAACTTCCGGGAAGGATTCAACCCCCAGCCATCCCGAATCACCAGGGCAACGCGCTTCCGACCCATGGAGCAAAGCTAGCGATAATGGATATTTTCGCAAGGAAGTTGTGAAAGCGACGTCCGCAAGAGGAAACTGGAAAACGGTGAAATTTTCTTGCTTTGCTTCCAGAAATTTTTGTTTCTGCGGAAAGCCATGAAGCCTGCCTATAATCCGTCAAAAATTTCCCGCGTTCGCATGTGCGGATTCCGCCGGCGCATGCGCACTGCCGCTGGCCGTGCCATCATTTCCAACCGCCGGCGAGTTGGCCGGAAGAGACTTACCGTTGTCTAGTAAAAGTTTTTTGGAATCAAAGGGGATTGGGGCTGTGGCGGCGAAGTCCGGCGGAAGTGGTGGCCGTAGCCACTGCTTTCTTCGCTGCCAGCGAATTCGGAGAGTGGTGGATTTCCGTGATTTCCGTAATTCACAGCGACGGCGGCGCCGTGCAGGGTTCCTTCTGGTGTGGAAGGATGGGCCGGCCGTGGACCACCCTCCCCGCCTGGCTCTTGTCACTTCAAGGAAAGTGGGTAATGCGGTGCGGCGGAATTTTCTCCGCAGAATTTTCAGGGAAGAATTTCGACTCGGACCCACGGGATGCCTCGTTGGCATGGATCTTTTGGTGATTTTTTCTCCGGAGAGCAGAGCCATGGCGCCGCGGTTGCTGCGGGAGAATTTCCACGCAGCTCTCGGAGAATTCTGATCGGCTAAAGAGTCCTTTAGCGTTTTCAAAATTTGAAAAGCAGGAATTTTGCAACTGGCATAGTCCTTTCATTGGCGTTGGAGTATCTGCATGGCACGTAAGTTACACGAGCACTAAGAAATAGGTCATTTTCTTCCATTTTTATATTTCAGAGGTGGATTTCTTAGGCGTAAAAAACACTTTCTTTTCATAAGTTTTTTCCTATAGTCATGTCACTTTGAATGAAGGTCCTCTTAATTACGTCCCCTCTCTTCCTCCGGAATGTCGAGGTGCTATCTATGGCATAAATTCTCCTCCTTCGAGCGTGGAAAATGAAGATCGCACAAAAACGGCTTTAGCCATTGGGATCTTCGGCGTTGGTTCTTCCCCGCATTACGGTGTTATTCAAGCAGAAACTTTGGTGAACGAATTATCGGTTGATCGGCTATTTGCGGATGGAGATTTTAGACAGCAATGCGGCTTCGACGTTCCGTGCAATTGTACAAGCGTTAAATCTGTCACCGTTTATGGTCCC
>JAITOA010000006.1 GCA_031290195.1 Puniceicoccales bacterium
TTCTTCGCGTTGCATCGAATTAAGCCACATGCTCCACCGCTTGTGCGGGCCCCCGTCAATTCCTTTGAGTTTTAGTCTTGCGACCGTAGTCCTCAGGCGGTACACTTATCGCGTTAGCTTGGATCCTGAGGGGGTCGAATCCTCCAAGACCTAGTGTACACCGTTTACGGCGTGGACTACAGGGGTATCTAATCCCTTTCGCTCCCCACGCTTTCGTACATGAGCGTCAGTTGTTGCCCAGTAAGCTGCCTTCGCCTTTGGTGTTCTTCCGCATATCTACGCATTTCACTGCTACACGCGGAATTCCGCTTACCCCTTCAACACTCTAGCCGGATAGTTTTAGGTGCCCTTTCAAGGTTAAGCCCTGAAATTTCACACCCAACACACCCGGCCGCCTGCGCACCCTTTACGCCCAGTGATTCCGAGCAACGCTTGCAGTCTCTGTATTACCGCGGCTGCTGGCACAGAGTTAGCCACTGCTTCCTTTTTGAGTTAACTCAAGCCGGGCTATGAACCCGACATTTGCTCCCCAACGACAGGAGTTTACGATCCAAGGACCTTCATCCTCCACGCGGCGTTACACCATCAGACTTGCGTCCATTGTGAATAATTCGAAACTGCTGCCACCCGTAGGTGTCTGGGCCGTGTCTCAGTCCCAGTGTGGCTGATCATCCTCTCAGACCAGCTACCCGTCTTCGCCTTGGTGGGCTTTTACCCCGCCAACAAGCTGATAGGCCGTGAACCTCTCTTTCAGCGCCACTTCAAGCTTTAATATCGGAGCCATGCGACTCCGAATCACATCCGGCATTAATCCACCTTTCGGCGGGCTATTCCAAACTGAAAGGCAAGTTGTCCACGTATTACGCACCCGTTCGCCACTTTTCGACTTCCGAAGAAGCCTATCGTTCGACTTGCATGTCTAAACTACGCCGCCAGCGTTCGCTCTGAGCTAGGATCAAACTCTCCATAAATTTTTACAACCGGAGTTGTTATAACCTTGGGAGTTATAAATCCGCTCAATTGAACCTGAACTACTTATATATATTCAAACTTCAACTTGCGTTTTGAATTGTTTTGTTCGAGGGCCGAACAAAATCATACTTGGAAATCTTTCAAGGAACACACCCGTCCAACGGATCACCGATTAAACTCCCAGGAAATTGAAGCCTGTCAATAGATTTTTTGCAAAAAACATAAAGAATTTCACAAAGCCACCGATACCTAGACCTACAACCCCACGGCGCCCGGGATTCGACTGAATCTTCCAGGTCCTCCACTGGGAACTCACCGCGCCAAGAAACGAGCGATGTCACCGGGATAGGTTGTCCGGCAGGTGAGTCAAGGGTTTTCTGTGAAAAAACATCGAAAAATAGTCCAATGCATTAATAGCCAACGAAATCGAGCAATTCAATGGGGTTTTTCAAAAACACGTTAACCGGCGACATCATTCCGCTTCCCGTCGCGTGCTACGGAACGGGAAACGGCGAAAAAATTTAGGGCGGGAGAGAGTTTTGGACGGAGCGAAGGGATGAAAAACTTTTTTTGCACCCTTGCGCCTGATGGCAACACGCCGGAGGAAGCAGAAGGTAGGCATTCCACGGCGATGGATAGGTGTATCGCCTTCAATATTATTTCGAAACTTTCACCGACTTTTAATGATTCGTTTCTTTCCCGGCCCTGGAAATTTTTTTTAAAAACGCTTGACGGCATTCGCCGGGCCGCGCAGTTTTCCCCCATTTGGGGCGTTTGCATGAAAATTGCGCCCTGGAGGCCCTTGTAGCTCAGCTGGTAGAGCGCGTCCTTGGTAAGGACGAGGTCGGCGGTTCAAATCCGCTCGGGGGCTCCACTAGTTTTACTGGAGAGGAAAGAGAGTCATGGCAAAGGAGAGTTTCCAGAGGAATAAGCCCCACGTCAACGTCGGCACCATTGGTCACGTGGACCATGGGAAGTCCACGCTGACAACCGCCCTGCTGAAAGTGCAGAGCGACAAAGGGTTAGCAGAATTCAAATCCTATGCGGATATCACAAAGGGAGGGACCGTCCGCGACGAATCCAAGACGGTTACCATCGCCGTTTCCCACGTCGAATACCAGAGCGACGCGCGCCACTACGCCCACGTGGACTGCCCTGGGCATGCGGACTTCGTAAAAAACATGATTACCGGCGCCGCGCAGATGGATGGGGCCATACTTGTGGTGAGCGCTGCGGACGGTCCGATGCCGCAGACCAGGGAGCACATCCTTTTGGCGCGGCAGGTTGGGGTTCCGAAAATTGTCGTTTTCCTCAACAAAGTTGACCTCCTGGACGACCCGGAACTCCTCGAGCTGGTGGAAATGGAGATCCGTGACCTTTTGACTAAGTATGAGTTTGATGGTGAGAATATTACGGTTGTCCGCGGTTCCGCTCTGGCCGCCCTGGAGGGAAAACCGGAGGGCGTGGCAGCCATTGAGGCGTTGCTGAGAGCCGTTGACAGGGACATTTCCGAGCCGCAGCGGGAGACGGACAAGCCATTTTTGATGTCCGTTGAGGATGTCTTCTCGATTACAGGTCGCGGCACGGTTGCCACCGGTCGCGTGGAGCGGGGCATCATAAAGGTGGGTGATGAGGTGGAAGTCGTCGGCCTCACGGAGACGCGCAAAACGATCGTAACGGGGGTAGAAATGTTCCGCAAGCTGCTTGACCAGGGGCAGGCCGGCGATAACATCGGAGCCCTTCTGCGCGGCGTAGAAAAGGATCAAATTGAACGGGGTCACGTTCTCGCAAAGCCGGGAACAATTAAGCCGCACACGAAATTCAAGGCGGAGGTCTACGTGCTTTCCAAGGAGGAAGGCGGGCGTCACACCCCATTCTTCGACGGCTACAGGCCGCAGTTCTACTTTAGGACCACGGATGTGACGGGGATTATCAAGCTCCCCGGGGGCACGGAAATGATGATGCCGGGAGATAATCTTGGCATTGAAGTTACTCTCCAGAAAGCAATTGCCATGGAAAAAGGACAACGGTTCGCGATCAGGGAAGGGGGAAGGACCGTTGGCGCTGGCCGTGTGACGGAAATTCTTGAATAGCAGGGTTGCGGTCGAGGTTGGAGGACCGGCTGTCGCTCTCCGTAAGATTTTTCTTGCATTTTTCGTTGACCGTCTTTTCTAGTGTGCAGGTTGGCGTGTGTGCTTTGGAGGGGAATAGCTCAATTTGGCAGAGCAACGGTCTCCAAAACCGTAGGTTGGGGGTTCGATTCCCTCTTCCCCTGCCGGGAAGAAAGGGTGGGTCAGCGGATATGACGAATGCACTAGGTAGAACGAAGGTATTTCTCAGGGAAACGATTTTGGAGCTCCGTAAAACAAGCTGGCCTTCCCGGGCGGAGTTCAAGTGCGCAACGGCCGTTGTTCTCTGGGGGACTTTAGTCATCGGTGGGCTCGTGAGTCTCATGGATTTTTCTTTGTTCCAGGTCACTAATTTGCTGCTAGACGTCGTACGGTAATTTCAAATGGAAGCGCAAGAGACAGTCGTCTCCGCGGAGGACACGAGTCGGTTCCGCTGGTATGCCCTACAGGTGCTTTCCAATTATGAGGCGCGTGCGCAAAAAGCCATAGGGAATTACGCCAGGGTGGCCCGCGTTGATGGATTCATAGGTCGCATCATTTTCCCGATCGAAAACATTTGCGAAATACGTAATGGGAAAAAGGTAATGCGCCGCCGGAAGCTCTACCCGGGGTACCTCTTCCTGGAGCTTGATCTCTACGACGGCAAAGGGGAACTGAATCACTCCCTCTGGCAGTTTATGCGCAGTATCCAGGGTGTTTCCGGCTTCGTTGGCACCGAACGACCCGTTGCCCTCCGCCAGGAGGAAGTTGATGAAGTCCTTGCCCAGGCAGCGGCGAAGCAGAGGACTACCGTCTCGAAACGATTCTACGAAATCGGCATTCCAGTTAAAATTACGGAAGGACCCTTCGCCGGCTCCAGCGGGGAAATTGAAAGCATAAATGAGGAAATGGGAACGTTGCGCGTTTCCGTCGGCCTCTTTGGGAGAAAAACGCCCGTTGATTTGGAATTTTGGCAAGTCATAAAGGAGGAATTATAGATGGCCGCCCCTAGAAAAAAAGTTGTTCGGGTAATTAAATTGCAACTTCCTGCCGGCGAGGCAAATCCAGCGCCACCGGTCGGGCCGGCTCTCGGCTCTGCCGGCGTCAATATCATGGGTTTTTGCAAAGATTTCAACGGCAGAACAAAGGAGCAGGTGGGCATGATTCTTCCGGTCGTCATTTCCGTCTACGCGGACAAGTCCTTTACCTTCATCTTGAAGTCGCCTCCAGCGGCGATCCTTCTCAAGAAATTTGCCGGGGTAAAAAATGGCTCTGGAACCCCAAATAAAGGTACGATCGGGTCAGTTTCCACGGCACAGGTCCGGGAAATCGCGGCCACAAAGATGGAAGACCTCAACACCCGTTCGATCGAGGCGGCCATGCGAATGATCGAAGGAACGGCGCGGAGCATGGGTATCGCGGTCTCCGGATGAGAAAAAATAGCAATGAAAAAGCACAGTAGGCGTTACTTGCGTGGATTGGAAATGTTTGATCCCGCCGCGGGGTATTCCGTTGGGGAAGCCATTCGCATCGTAGAAATGCTCCCCCCCGCGAAATTTGATGAAACCATCGAGTTGGCCATGCATCTGGGGGTGGACCCGAAGCAGGGAGATCAGATGGTGCGGGGGATCGTAAAGTTGCCACATGGAAGCGGAAAAACCGTTCGCGTGCTCGTCTTTACGGAAAATCCGGAGGTGGCGCTTCAATCCGGTGCGGACTACGCGGGACTCGGGGATCTGGTGGCGAAGATTCAGGGGGGTTGGTGCGATTTCGACGTTGCCATCGCGACCACATCGGCAATGAGGGAGGTTCGCTCCGTTGCAAAAATTCTTGGCCCGAGGGGACTTATGCCAAATCCCAAGTCGGGGACAGTCTCCGACGACGTGGCTGCAGCCATCCGGGAGGTGAAGGCTGGGCGCTACGAGTTTAAGATGGATAAAACGGCCAATGTTGCGCTCGTCATCGGGAAAAGATCATTCCATGCGGAAAAGTTGAAGGAAAATATCTTGGCTGCGGTCACGGAAGTGGAACGGGCACGCCCCGCTGCCGTGAGGGGTCGCTACGTACTTTCCGCCACACTGAGTAGCAGCATGAGTCCCGGGTTGTCTTTGGAATTGAAAGAGTTGTCGGGATTCCAACGGGGATAAGAGTTTAACCATGCGCAAAGAAAAAAAATATCTAGTTAGCGAGGCCGTGGACCACCTCGGGAAGTCCGATTATCTCCTGGTAGTCGGATTCGATCGACTCACGGTCCTGGAGGTGGCGGAGCTGCGTAAGTCTCTCCTGGGAAAAGATGCAGAGTTTCACGTGGTGAAAAATTCCGTGCTGGATTTGGCCGCAAAGGAGTGCAACTTTCCAGAGCTGACCCGGGAGTCCCTGCGGGGAACAACGGCGATCGTCGTCGGCGGAAAAGATCCGTCCGAGGTTGCCAAGAGGATGACCGCATTCGCCAACGAAAAGGGACATGAGGATAAGTTGACCGTTAAGTGCGGCATTCTGGAAGGTAGGGCCTTGAGCGCACAGGACGTAATTGTGCTATCGAAGCTTCCATCGCTCGGTGAGTTGCGGGCAAAATTTCTCGCCCTGCTCCAAACACCGTTTCAAAATTTTCTTTCGGTGTGCAATGCGGGAATGCAAAATTTTGTGCGACTGTTAGTTGCACATGCTAAGGAATAATCGTACAAGGGGTTCGCATAGGATTTATCTCTTAAATGGCGCGGCATTTGAAGCGTCGCTAGGCGGACCCAGGAGGGACAAATGACACAGCAACTTACAAAAGATCAAGTGATCGAATGGTTGAGCTCGCAGACGGTGATGGATATTTCTGCACTGGTGAAGGAGTTGGAGGAAAAATGGGGAGTGAGCGCCGCGGCTCCGGCGGCCGTCTTCGCCGCGGCTCCTAGCGCCGTCGCGGAGGTGGAGGAAAAGACAGAATTTAGTGTCATTCTTACGGCAGTTGGTGATAGCAAAATTAACGTCATCAAGGAAATTCGCGCACTGACGGGACTGGGTCTCATCGAGGCAAAGAACGTTGTTGAGGGAGCGCCAAAGGCTGTCAAAGAGGGAGTTAGTAAGGCCGAAGCAGAGGAAATGAAGAAAAAACTTGAGGCCGTCGGAGCCAAGGTCGAGTTGAAGTAGTTTCCGGTTGCAGCGGTTCGATTGAAATTGCGCGGTGGAGCGGGTGCTACGACGGGCAATTTCTAATAACAAATAGGATGGGATCCATGTCTAAGCGTATCCATTTTGGCAGAATGACCGAGGCGATTCCTGCGCCGAATTTCATTAAGATACAAATTGATTCATTCCGGGAATTTCTGCAAGTTAATGTTGCGGTAAAAGATCGCCAAAATATTGGCCTTCAAAGCGTTTTTCTAGATTCTTTTCCCATAGAAAGCTACGATGGTCGCTGCAAATTGGAGTATCTGTCCTACCGCATTGCCAATCCGAAATTTTCGGAAACGTTTTGTCTCCACGAGGGCACAACCTATGCCGCGGGGCTCTTTGTTACACTCCGCCTAACGGAGGAGGGAATTAACCGGGAGGAAGAGATTTTTTTCGGTGAAATTCCAATGATGACGGACCGTGGCTCCTTTATTGTCAACGGTGCCGAACGGGTTGTTGTGAGCCAGCTGCATCGGACGTCGGGGGTAAGTTTTGAAACCACGGAGCACGTCAGTGGGAAAAAACTCTACGCGGCCCGAATCATTCCGGACCGCGGTACCTGGATTGAAATGCAGTTTGACCCCTATGACCTCATCTATGTTTATCTGGACCGGCGGAGAAGGCGAAGGAAGTTTTTGGCGACAACGTTCCTGCGGGCCCTGGGCCACGGGACAGACCAGGACATTCTCGAACTTTTCTACGCGGTGAAGCAGGTGTCCGTTGGGCAGCTGCAGGGCATGGAAGATCTTTCCCACTACGTTCTGGCGGATGATATTGTGGATGCACAACAGGGCGTCGTCCTTGCCAGGTCCTATGAAATGCTCACCCACACGGCACTGCAAAATTTTGAGCAGGCCGGAGTTGGAGAACTGAAGGTCATCGATATTTCTCCGGACAATGGCCTCCTCATTCGAACGCTCAAGCGGGATTCCACGCGAAACGTGGATGAGGCTCTCTATGAAATTTACATGCGTTTGCGGCCCGGGGAACCGCCCACAATTGCAAATGCCCAGGCACTTTTGCGAAGGCTATTCAAGGACAATCGTCGCTATGATCTCGGTCGCGTCGGTCGCTACAAGTTGAATCAAAAACTAGGCCTCAAGAGGCCGGCGGAAGATCGACTGGTATCCACGGAGGACATCGTTGCGGCTTTGAAATTTCTCTTTCAGATTCGCCTTGGAAAGCGCAACGTGGACGACATCGATCACCTGGGAAATCGTCGGGTGCGTGCCGTTGGTGAATTGTATGCAAACCAATGCCGTTCTGGACTTTCTCGAATGGAGCGGCACACTCGGGAATGCATGAGCCTCTACGACCAGAGCGTGGATTCCACTACTCCCCAAAAATTACTCAATCCTAAATTGTTCCTGTCGGTGGTTCGCGACTTCTTCATGCGCAGCCAGTTGTCGCAGCTCATGGACCAAATCAATCCGCTCTCGGAATTGACCCACAAGCGGCGCATTTCCGCCCTCGGTCCCGGGGGGTTGAGTCGAGACCGGGCGGGGTTGGACGTGCGCGATGTCCATTCGTCCCACTACGGCCGCATCTGCCCGATTGAATCTCCGGAGGGGCCGAACATAGGACTCATCAACTCGTTGAGCTCCTTTGCTGGACTCAACGAATTCGGCTTTATCGAATCGCCGTACGCCGTCGTCAAGAAGGGCCGGGTGACGAAGGAAATTGTCTACCTTAACGCGGATGCCGAAGAAGATTGCAAGATTGCCCAGGTTAATTCGGAAATCGACGGGTCCGGAAAATTGAAGGGGTTGGTAACGGTGCGGTTTCGAGACCAAATTCTTGAAATTGATCCGGCGGAGGTGACGCACATCGATGTTTCGCCCAGACAGCTGGTGTCCGCAACCACAAGTCTCATTCCGTTTCTGGAACACGACGATACGAGTCGAGCCTTGATGGGAGCAAATATGCAGCGGCAGGCGGTGCCCCTTCTGTTTTCGGAAGCTCCGGTTGTCGGGACGGGTGTGGAGGAAAAAATCGCCCATGATTCGAAAGCCATCGTCCTTGCAAAACGGGAGGGTGTTGTTGCCTACGTTGATGCTCGCCAGGTGGTTGTTACAAAAAATGGAGAGTTGCCGGAAGATTTTGAAGTGGGCAATGTCCACGCAACCGACGACGACGTTGATACCTATTTTCTGCGGAAATTCCTACGATCCAATGCCGGAACCTGCTTCAACCAAAAACCCCGGGTAACCTCCGGGCAAAGGGTGGTGGTCGGCCAACTGATTGCCGATGGCGCCTCGACGGAAAACGGCGAACTTGCCCTGGGAAAAAACGTTCTCGTTGCCTTCATGCCGTGGAATGGCTACAACTTTGAAGATGCCATCCTTTTGAATGAGCGCATGTTGAAGGATGATGTCTTCACGTCTCTGCACATTGAAGTTTTTGAAGTTGTCGCCAGAGACACGAAGTTGGGTCAGGAGGAAATCACCCGCGACATTCCCGGCGTCGGCGACGAAGCTCTGCGAAATTTAAGCCGAGATGGTGTTATTCGAATCGGCTCCAAGGTGAAGCCGGGAGACATTTTGGTTGGAAAAATCACCCCGAAGAGCGAAACGGACCTCGCGCCGGAGGAAAAACTTTTGCGGGCAATTTTCGGGGAAAAAGCCGCCGACGTAAAGGACTCCTCACTTCTGGCGCCCTCGGGCTGCTACGGCACGGTGATGGATGCTAGGATTTCCGGGAATGGACACAGGGAGCAGGAAAAGCCATCGAGCTCGGAAATTCGTCGGCAGGTAAAAAAAGTGCAGGAATCTTTCCGAAAACAAATGGATGAAATTCGCGATGCGCTCACGGAGGCTCTGTCGAATATTCTACTCGGTGAAAAGATTCCACTGGATATTACCAATGAGGAAACGGGAGAAGTTATCATTCCGGCCAATCGGAAAATAACGAAAACGCTCCTGCGAAAATTGGCAAGCGTCTCCGGAAAGGTGCACATCGATGAGTCTCCCGTAAAAATTAAAATCGATGACATCATTGTCGCATTCCAACGGAAATTTTCCCTGGCGGAGAACGAGTGGCGGGCCCAGTTGCAAATGGCTGAGTCGGGGAATTTCGACGAAGATGGAGTCATTAAAAATGTGCGCGTCTACGTAGCAACGAAGCGAAAAATTCAAGTGGGGGATAAGATGGCTGGACGACACGGCAATAAGGGGATCGTGTCGCGTATTGTAGCCCAGGAAGACATGCCGTTTCTTCCCGATGGTACTCCCGTGGACATCGTCCTCAATCCCCTCGGAGTTCCGGCCCGCATGAACGTGGGCCAGGTTCTGGAAACACAGCTAGGTTTAGCTTGCAAAAAACTGGGGATTCAGGTGGCAACACCGGTTTTTGATAGTGCCAGCGAGGAGGAAATTCTACAAAAAGTTCGCGAAGCCGGCCTTCCGGAATCCGGAAAAATTTACCTCCATGACGGTCGCACGGGGGAGCGCTTCGACCAGAGGGTCTGCGTGGGTTGCATGTACATGGTAAAACTGAATCATTTGGTTGCGGACAAAATACATGCGCGAGCGGTTGGACCCTATAGTTTGATTACACAGCAGCCTCTGGGGGGAAAGGCCCAATACGGAGGTCAACGCTTCGGGGAAATGGAAGTATGGGCCATGGAGGCCTATGGGGCGGCCTATTGTCTCCAGGAACTGCTTACCGTAAAGTCCGATGACGTGCAGGGAAGAATGGCAACCTACGAAGCCATTGTTAAGGGAGACAGGACGTTGCGGGCGGGAATTCCACAGTCATTCAACGTGCTCGTGAAGGAAATCCAGGGACTAGGACTGGATGTGAAGTTACACGAAACAGGCAAAGATGCCGGAGTACTATGAGGGATGGTTTGCAATGAAAGAGCAGGAAGCCAAGGAAATTCTCGGATTTGACCAGGAACGCACCTTCGACAGCGTAAGTTTGTCCATTGCGTCCCCGGACACCATCCGGTCCTGGTCCCGCGGGGAAATTAAAAACCCGGAGACCATCAACTATCGCACCTTCCGCCCGGAATTCGGTGGACTTTTTTGCCAGCGCATCTTCGGCCCCGTACGCGACTACGAGTGTGCCTGCGGAAAGTATAAACGTCTGAAGTATAAGGATGTACTCTGCGAACGCTGCGGCGTCGAAGTCATCCAGTCCCGCGTGCGCAGGGAGCGCATGGGGCACATCGAATTGGCCGTGCCGGTGGCCCACATTTGGTTCTTCAAAAATCTCCCCAGCCGTCTCGCCCTCTTCCTTGACATGAGCATCAAGGACCTGGAGCGGGTCATCTACTACGAAGGCTATGTGGTCATTGATCCAGGCTCCACCTCCTTGGATCAGAAACAATTACTGTCCGAGGCGGAGTATGCAAAGGCACAGGAGGAGTTCGGTGAAGATGCCTTCGTTGCAAAGATGGGGGCTGGAGCTCTGAAAGAAATTCTAGGTGCAGCAAATCTTCCGGAGATGGTTAATGGGCTGGAAAACGCCATGCAAACTACTCGCTCCAAGCAAGTTAAAAAGAAGCTAGCCCGGAGACTAAAGCTAATTACGGCGTTTCTGCGCAGTGGAACTTCGTCGGAGTGGATGATTCTGGAAACGCTGGCCGTCATTCCTCCGGATCTGCGCCCTCTGGTTCCCCTGGATGGCGGACGCTTTGCAACCAGCGACCTGAACGATCTCTATCGACGGGTCATCAATCGCAATAATCGTCTAAAAAGCCTCATGCAGCTCAAGACGCCGGATGTCATCATCCACAATGAGATGCGCATGTTGCAGGAGGCAGTGGATGCACTTTTTGACAATAGCCGTCTCTCCAGACCCGTCCAGGGAACGGGCAATAGACCGCTTAAGTCTCTCAGTGACATGCTAAAGGGGAAGCAGGGACGCTTCCGCCAAAACCTACTGGGCAAACGCGTCGACTACAGTGGCCGCTCCGTGATCGTCATCGGTCCCGACCTGAAACTGCACCAGTGCGGCCTTCCGAAAAAAATTGCTCTCGTTCTCTTTGAACCTTTTATCATTCGCCGACTGAAAGAATTGGGCTTCGTGCACACCGTCTGGAGCGCGCGGAAGCTCATCGAAAAGCAGGCTCCGGAAATCTGGGACATCCTGGAGGAGGTCATGCGGGGACATCCGGTTCTCCTCAATCGCGCACCCACCCTACACCGACTCTCAATCCAGGCATTTGAGCCCGTGCTCGTTGAAGGGGAGGCCATCCGCCTGCATCCCCTGGTGTGTACGGCATTCAATGCGGACTTCGACGGCGATCAAATGGCGGTGCACGTGCCGCTGTCCATTGAAGCGGTCATGGAGTGTAAGCTCCTGATGATGTCGACATTAAACATTTTTTCGCCATCCAGCGGCAAACCGATCATGACGCCGACACAGGACATCGTGTTGGGTGGATATTATCTTACGGTGGAACCGCATGTGATCCCGTTGGAGGGAGAGCGCATTCCGCTTATGGTGGACAAGGAGGAAGTGCTGCTGGCCTACGGCGAAAAACGACTGAGGAAACACAGCTGGATCGATCTCAAAAATCCAGACTACCAGCGGGAAACGCGCTACGGAGATCCAGACAAACGCATCATTCGGACGACGGTTGGGCGCGTAATCTTCAATTCCATTTTCCCGGAGAGGATGGGGTTTGTCAATTTTCCAGTGGCCAAGGCAAAGCTGAGCGAGCTCATCATGGCCGCCTACAAAACCGTCGACCGACCGGCACTCGTCGGATTGCTGGATAAGTTGAAGGAGCTGGGCTTCAAGATGGCCATGGAGGCCGGAGCTTCCATTAGCGTTGCCGATATGATCGTTCCAACGAACAAGGAAAAATTGGTGGAGTCCGCGCGCAAAAAAGTCGCAGACGTCAACCGCCAGTACGCCAAGGGAATCATCACCGAAGGCGAACGCTATAACAAGATTGTCGACATTTGGACCGGTGCCACCGACGAGCTTGCAAACGAAGTTTTTTCCCTCCTCCAGGAAAATGGTGGCGGCGATGAAATTAATTCCATCTTTCTCATGATGGACTCCGGAGCCAGGGGAAATCGCCAGCAGGTGCGACAGCTTTGCGGCATGCGGGGACTGATGGCGCGCCCATCCGGGGAGATCATCGAGCGGCCAGTTCTAACGTCGTTCCGGGAAGGTCTATCGGTTTTGGATTATTTTACATCGACGCACGGTGCGCGCAAAGGATTGGCGGACATGGCCCTGAAAACAGCCGACGCCGGATATATGACGAGAAAGCTCTGCGACGTTGCCATGGATTGCGTCATTGCCTCCCTGGACGATGGAAATCGAAACGGCGTTTGGAAGCAGGCACTCACGGAGGGCGACCAGGAAATTATGTCCCTGGAGGAGCGCATTACGGGCCGGTGCAGCAGCGACGACATCCGGAACCCCAACGACCTTGGGGAAGTTCTCGTCGGCAGTGGACAACTAATTACGGTGGACGTGGCCAGGCGCATCCAGGAACTCGGCATTGACCGCGTAAAAATTCTTTCGCCGCTCACCCACATGAGTCGCTATGGAATTTCTGCAAATGCCTACGGGATCGATCTTTCAACAAATCGCATGGCGGAACCGGGAATGGCTGTCGGCATCATCGCCGCCCAGTCCATCGGAGAGCCGGGGACGCAACTAACGATGAAAAATTTCCACGTTGGGGGCGTAGCCAACCAAATGTTGAAACAACCCCAATACCACGCACGGGCATCGGGAAGAATTCGGTGGAATGGACTGCGATACGTACAAACGACGGAAGGGGCCATCATCGTTCTAAGTAAGACCGGATCCATCACCTTCCTCGACGACCAGGGCAAGGAAATGGAGTCCTTTAAAATCGTTCCCGGAACGGTGCTCTTTGCCAAAGACGGCGAACGTGTGTCAAAGGATCAGATTCTCGCCGCCTGGGACCCCCACCACATCCCTGTTCTGTCCGAAAAAGCGGGACGCGCGCGTTTCCGCGACATGATTCCAGGGGTGACGATTAAGCGAGATAACGAGGGGGGGAGCGGTACGACCGTTGTCATTGAACACAAGGATGACCTCAATCCAACCATTGAAATTTGCGCCGATGAAAATGGGACCGGAGACGTTGTCCTGGCGGCATATGCCATTCCCGTTGGAGCACAAATTGCCGTCGACGAAGGAGATATTCTGGAAGCGGGAGCCCTAATTGCAAAAACAGCCCGTTCCGCCGCCAAAACTCAAGATATCACCGGAGGACTTCCCCGCGTCGCCGAGCTCTTCGAAGTTCGTCGGCCGAAGGAAGTTGGCGAAATGGCAAAGATTGATGGCACCGTTTCCTTTGGAAACACCCTGCGCAATAAGCGCCGAATTATCGTCACCGATCCGGAAAGCGGCCGTCGGGAAGAACATTTCGTCCCAACTTCGAAGCAAATTCTTGCGCAGGAGGGAGATTTCGTTACCAAGGGCCAGTTGCTTTCCGAGGGGTCCGTAGACCCCCACGAAATGCTCGACATACTAGGCGTTCATGCAGTGTTCGAATATTTACTCTGCGAGGTTCAAAAAGTCTATCGCACCCAGGGAGTTGCAATTAACGACAAACACATCGAAATTATTCTTTCCCGCATGCTGCGTCGAGTCCGCATTGTCGCTCCGGGAGACTCGGAATTCCTGTGGGGAGATCAGGTAGATTCCTTTGATTTGCAGGAAATTAACCAGAGAATTACGGAGGCCGGAGGGCAGCCCGCCGAAGCGGAACCAATTCTCCTTGGGATCACGAAAGCTTCCCTGGAAACTGGCAGCTTCATTTCCGCGGCCTCATTCCAGGAAACGTCTCGGGTTCTCACGGACGCAGCAACTCTGGGGCGGGTGGATCCCCTGCGCGGTTTCAAGGAAAATGTCATTATGGGGCATCCCATTCCCGCCGGAACGGGATTGCCGAGGTATCGCAAACTCAAGCCCATATGCGCCGTTTCCGATGAAGAATATCCTTCAATGCATATTCAAACAGGTTACGGAGAAAGAGATCTCATCGTCGAAGAATGCGAGGAGAAGGGAAACTTCATTGAAGAGGTTTAGAAATTTTTTGCAAAAAAGCATTGCAATCCTTCGCTGGGCACATTTTAGAAGATGCGTTGGGATGAAACGGAGAGACTCGCGGAGTGTCCTGGGGAGATAGGTATCTATGCCGACGATTAATCAGCTGGTAAGGAAGCCACGGAGCGTGACGCGCGTGAAGTCAAAGTCCCCGGCTCTGGGGAAAAGTCCTTTTCGGAGAGGTGTTTGCATACAAGTTACCACCCGCACTCCCAAAAAACCAAATTCAGCCATTCGGAAGGTGGCTAAGGTTCGACTAACGACCGGTGCCGAGGTGATTGCGTACATTCCAGACGAGGGGCACAGCCTCCAGGAGCATAGCATTGTCCTCGTCCGCGGAGGCCGCGTGCAAGATCTTCCCGGCGTTCGCTATCACATTGTCCGTGGAGCTCTCGATTGCAACGGCGTCGAAAAGAGACGACGCAGTCGCTCAAAGTATGGCGTTAAGCGGCCTAAAAAATAGGGAATTTTAGCCATGTCACGTCGTCACAGAACCTACGAACGGTCCGTCGATCCGGATTCGAAATTTAAGAGCCCTCTCATCGGCCAGCTGATTAACATGGTGACGCGCTGTGGAAAAAAGGCCCTTGCGAGAACCATCGTCTATAAGGCAATCGAACGGGCCAGCGAAAAGCTGGGGAAGGGAGATCCCGTTGAAATGTTGCTGACTGCCCTGGAAAATGTTCAGCCCAAGTTGGAGGTGAAGAGCCGTCGTGTCGGTGGCGCAACTTACCAGGTTCCAATTGAAATTTCCTACGAACGGCAGCGGACCCTTGCTTTCCGTTGGTTGATCGATTTCGCAACCGGTCGCAAGGGAGTGGCAATGAATGAGTCACTTGCCCTGGAAATAATTGACGCCCACGGGAACACGGGGAATGCCGTTAAAAAGCGTGAGGAGGTCCATAAAATGGCCCAGGCAAATCGCGCATTTGCACACCTAAATTGGTAGTTCGCAGGATTCCTATGACGCAGAATCGGTCCAGTGGTAGAAATTCGCCGCAGCGTCCCTATGTCCTGGAGCACATGCGAAATATCGGCGTTGCGGCGCACATTGATGCGGGGAAAACGACGACAACGGAGCGTATCCTTTTCTATACGGGAGTTATCCACAAGGTCGGTGAGGTGCACGAAGGAACGGCGGTGACCGATTGGATGGAACAGGAGCGCGAGCGGGGAATTACCATCACATCGGCGGCCATTTCCTGCGGTTGGACAACAAAACACGGATTATTTGCCGGAATTCCCCACCGCATTAACATAATTGATACGCCCGGTCACGTTGATTTCACCGCCGAAGTTGAGCGTTCGCTGCGAGTTTTGGACGGTGCCGTTGCCGTTTTTTGCGCCGTTGCCGGAGTGCAACCGCAGTCGGAAACTGTTTGGCGGCAGATGAATAAATATCACGTTCCCCGCATCGCATTCATCAATAAGATGGACCGCACGGGGGCAAATTTTCTGGGTGCCGTGGAGGACATTCGCACAAAGTTAGGCGGGAATGCCCATCCTCTTTTTTTGAACATTGGCACCGAAGAAAATTTCAGTGGGCTCGTCGACCTCGTGCGCATGCGTGCCTATATCTACGACGATGGAGACGGGGATGGCGTGCGCTTCAGCGACGTACAAATTCCCGGGGAAGAAATGGAAAGGGCGGAGAAGTTCCGCGTGAAACTGCTCGAAGCGCTGGTGGATTTCGATGACAACCTGGCGGAGAAATATCTGCAGGGCAGTGAGGTCAGCGAAAGTGAAATGCGAATTGCCATTCGAAAGGCTACGGTTTCTCTGAATTTCATTGGCGTCATTCCCGGAAGCGCCTTTAAAAATCGGGGAATCCAGATGGTCGTCGACGCCGTCGTGGACTATCTGCCAAATCCATGTGATTTACCTCCCATGCCGGCGTTTAAGGATGATGGGTCCCAGATTGGTCTGGAGCCCGACGACGCGGCGAAGATGTCCACGTTGGCATTCAAAATTATGCATGATCCGTACGTGGGGAAATTGGTTTTTTGCCGCGTCTACACGGGTCAGCTAAAGAAGGGAGACGTGGTTTATAATCCGCGCACCAGAAAGACAGAACGCATTAGCCGTCTGGTTGTTATGAAGGCTGATGCCCGGGAAGACATCGACGTAGCCTATTCCGGGGATATCTGTGCCATCGTCGGTGTGAAGGGGGTTGTAACCGGAGACACCATCTGCGAACGGTCGCTGGATGCGCAGCTGGAACCCCCCACATTTCCGGAGCCGGTCATCAGCATGTCCATTGAACCCAATTCGAAGGCGGACCAGGAAAAACTTTCATTGGCACTGCAGCGTCTCGCCGAGGAAGATCCCACCTTTCGCATTACCTCGGATGCGGAAACCAAGCAGACCCTCATTTCCGGCATGGGCGAGCTGCACCTGGACATTATCCGCGATCGGCTATTCCGGGAATTTAAGGTTGGAGCAACCGCAGGGAAACCGCGCATTGCATACCAGGAAACGATTACCATCCGCGCCGAAGGTGAGGGAAAATTCATTCGCCAATCCGGGGGACGCGGACAGTACGGCCATGCGGTGGTTGTCATTGAGCCGGGCGAACGGGGAAGTGGAACGCAGGTCATCAATGAAATTGTTGGAGGAGTTATTCCAAGGGAATACATTAAGCCAGTTGAAGAGGGGATTCTGGAGGGTTCCCGGGGCGGGATTGTGGCCGGCTACCCGGTGGTAGATTTTATCGCACGCATCATTGACGGCAGTTTTCATGAGGTGGATTCATCGGAGCTCGCCTTTAAAATGGCGGGAATTTTCGGGTTTAAAGAAGCAATGAAGAAGGCAAAAGCGATCCTTCTTGAGCCCGTCATGAAGGTGGACGTGCAGACTCCGGAGGAGTACCAGGGGGACGTCGTCGGTGACCTAAATCGTCGGCGTGGGCAGGTTCAAAATATGGAAAATAAGCATGGACTCTGCGAAGTTACGGCGTTTGTTCCACTGGAGGCCATGTTTGGCTACGCAACGGATGTACGGTCTCTCTCAAAGGGTCGGGCATCCTATTCCATGGAACCCTCCCACTTTGCGCAGGTTCCGGCGGCCGTTCTGGCCCAGGTTGTGGAATCTTCCAGTAGGGCGGCGGCACGGACATAATTAGGAATGGCGGGGAAATTATGACACAAAACAGTAAAAAACAGCAAAAAATTCGCATCCGACTCCGTGGTTTCGACAACCGCCTCGTCGACCAGGCGGCCGTCGACATTGTTGAGACCGTGAAGCGGTCGGGGACAAGGGCCGTTGGTCCCGTTCCCATGCCGACGACCATCGAACGATTTTCCGTAAATCGGTCTCCCCACGCCGATAAAAAATCGGCCGAACAATTTGAGCTCAGAACTCACAAAAGAATGATTGACATCCTCGATCCGAATGTGGACACAATGGACGCGTTGAAAAAGGTGAATTTACCTTCGGGAGTGGAGATTTCGGTTTCCGTATGAGAATTTGAATTTAAATGCGGAGCACGCCGCTCTGCCTCTGGCAATGGAAACGAAGAAGAGAGTCATTTTGGTGGTTGGCCGTAAGGTCGGTATGGCGCAAATTCATGATGCTGCCGGAAACTACGTGGCTACAACTGCCATAGAGATTGCCCCATGTCCGGTCGTACTCGTGAGAACACCGGGAAAGGATGGCTACGCTGCGATTCAGATTGCCGCAGAAAAAACGAAGACACACCGCCTCTCCAAGGCCGAGGCCGGTCATCTGACAAAGCAGGGCTGCGGGCCACATCGGCACCTGCGTGAATTGCGCATAGCCGATTCGAATGACTACGTCTCGGGCGAAATTTTGAATGTTTCTTCCTTTAAAGTCGGCGACTTGGTTGACGTCTCGGGCACAACAAAAGGGCGTGGATTCCAAGGGGTTGTGAAGAGGTACGGTTTTGAGGGTGGGCCAAAAAGTCATGGGTCCATGTTCCATCGCCGCGGCGGATCCTACGGACAGCGGGAGGAACCGGGTCGCGTTTATCCGGGGCGGAAAATGCCCGGTCACATGGGCGTTAGGAAACGAACAACGCAAAATTTAGAGGTGCTCCACGTTCGTCCGGAAAGTAATTTGCTTTTCGTGAGAGGCAGCATTGCGGGACACAACGATGGGCTTATTGCGGTTCGCACGGCAAAGAAGGGATAATCCTATGGAAGTGCATGTGTTCAAAGAAGACGGTTCTTCGGGAAGTCCGTGGCAGCTTGACCTCCCAGATTGCAATAGCCCGGCGACGCTGCGCAATGCGCTGGTCGCGTACCAGAATAATTTTCGTCAGGGAGATGCCCAGGCAAAGACGCGGGCTGAAGTAAGTGGTTCCGGGAAAAAGCCCTACCGGCAAAAGGGAACGGGAATGGCCCGCCATGGCGAAAAGCGGAGTCCCATTTGGAGCGGGGGTGGTGTGACATTTGGGCCGCGCAGGCGTGACTATACGGTGAAAATTAATAAAAAACAAAGACGCCTAGCTCTGAGTAATGGTCTTTCCTTGCGCGCAAAGGATGGTTCACTCTTTTTGATAGAAAATTTACGCCTTGACACTCCAAAAACGAAGAACTTTTTAGCTCTTCTGAGAAAAATGGAAATCGATGGAGGGTCCGTTTTGATGGTCGATGACGCGTTTGAGGATAACGTTATTTTGGCCGCACGTAACATTCCAACCGTGTTCATGGTGGAAGCGCGAACCTTGTCTGCCCTGGACGCCTTTCAGTGTGACCGCATTATTTTGTCGAAGCGGGCAATGGACGTTGTTCTGTCGCGAATAGCTGCCTAGCCCTGGAGAAATTTCATCATGGAGAAAAATGGTTCGATTTTAAAGCAGTACCGGCTAACTGAAAAGAGTAGCACCCTGTCGACGGAGATGAACCAGTACATCTTTGAGGTGGCCACGGATGCAACGAAGGCGCAGATCTCCCGGTCCATCTTCGGTGAATTTGGCGTAAAACCGTTGCGCGTGAACGTCCTCCGCCAGCAGGGAAAGCTGAAGAGATCTCGAATTTCCAAAAAGGAAACGACTTTGGTGCGTAAGCCAGAGATGAAGAAAGCCTTTGTATCCCTGCGCAAAGGGGACAAAATTGAAATTCTGTAACGTCGGTGGAGCGAGGTCATGCCTATCATTCGAACAAATCCAGTGACCCCCGGACAGCGGTTTAGGGCTGCGAACCGCCCTGCGGTTACCGATGCCAGAGCGGAACGGTCTCTTGTTGCGGGGAAGAGTCGCGGGAGTAGTGGACGTAATTGCCACGGCCGTATCACGATGCGCAGAAGAGGCGGAGGCCACAAGCGTCTTGTTCGGATTCTTGATTTTAAGAGGGACAAGTTTGACATTCCGGCGCGCGTACAAACCATTGAGTATGACCCTGGCCGTTCCGCCAGCATTGCGCTGCTGGCCTACGCCGACGGGGAAAAAAGATACATTCTAGCTCCCCAGGGACTTTCGGTTGGGGGTATCGTGCAGAGTTTGCGCGGCGACCGGCGACCCGATGATTTTTCCGTCGGCATGGCTCTTCCGCTGGCACTGGCCCCGACTGCCATGCCAATTCACTGCGTGGAAATGTTGCCGGGTAGGGGCGCGCAGATTGCACGGGGTGCGGGAATTTCGGCGCAGCTGCTGGCAGTGGAGTCCGGGAAGGCAACATTAAAACTGCCAAGTGGGGAAATTCGCTGCGTGGATGCCCGCTGCCGAGCAACGCTCGGTTCCATTGGAAATGGGGAGCACAATCGCCGTTCCCTGGGAAAGGCGGGTCGTAGTCGCTGGCTGGGAATACGTCCGCGCGTGCGTGGCGTGGCAATGAATCCCGTGGACCACCCGATGGGCGGCGGAGAGGGACGGACTTCCGGGGGAGGGCATCCGGTATCTCCTTGGGGACAACTGGCTAAGGGGCTTCCAACTCGGAGACGTTCAAAGAACAAAAATACGGCGATTTTGGTGCGCCGCAACGGAAGAAAAGTTAAAAGGAGCTAGTTTGCGATGGGTCGTTCTATTAAAAAAGGATTTTTTACGGAGCCGTCGCTGATGGACAAAATTGACGAAGCGGTGAAATCCGCATCGCGGAAGCCGATTCGTACATGGTCAAGACGTTCAATGATTACTCCGGATTTCGTTGGGCTAAATTTTGAGGTTCACAATGGAAAAGCATTCCTGGATGTCCATGTCACGGAAAATATGGTGGGACATCGACTCGGTGAGTTTGCGCCGACTCGGACGTTCAAGGGACATAATCCACATACGCAAAAATAGTCGATGGTGGCCGCTATGAAATATGAAGCAATTGCCCGTTCCGTCCATATGTCTCCGCTGAAGTTGCGGCAGGTTGCGCGGTCCCTAAAAGGAATGGCGGCCGCCGATGGCTGCGCGTTCTTGCAGCTAGTTCCACGGAAATCGGCGCGACTCATTCGGAAAACCGTTGGAAGTGCCATCGCGGCCGCCGAGAACAATTTCAGCGTTCCAGTTGAGCATCTCGCCATTGAAAATGTTATCATTGAAGAGGGAGGAAGTCTTCGCCGCCATGTTCCGGCTGCGCGCGGATCCGCACATCCCATTCGGAAGCGGATGAGTCATATTAGGGTCATTCTTATTGAAAAACAGGGGCGTTATGGGTCAGAAAGTTAATCCAATCGGCTTCCGATTGCCGGTGCGTCGAGATTGGCTCTCCCGCTGGTACGGAGATAAAAAGAATTACCCTATCTGGGTGAAGGAAGATTTTGTCATCCGCCAGTTTTTGCACAGAGAGTTGCGCTTTGCGTCCATTGCTAAGGTCTTCATCGAACGCGCCGGGGGAAAAGTTCGCATCAAGATTCACACGCCACGACCGGGTGTCGTTCTCGGACGCAAGGGGCAAGATTTGGAGCAGCTTTGTGGAAAATTGCGGACGCTGGTGGGCAAAGACACAATCATCGATGTCCAGGAAGTCAAAAAGCCGGAATTTGCGGCGAGGCTTGTCGCAGAAAATGTCGCTTCCCAATTGGAGAGACGTATTTCTTTCCGAAAAGCAATCAAAAAAGCCATTCAAATTACCATGAGCGCAGGGGCGCAAGGAGTTAAGATTCGCTGTTCGGGACGACTCGGAGGAGCTGAAATTGCCCGTTCGGAATCACAGAGAGTCGGACGCATTCCCCTGCACACGCTACGGGAAGATATCGACTATGCGCTTATTGAGGCAAAAACTGTCTATGGAAAGATTGGCGTAAAGTGCTGGATTTGCCGTCCGCAGGAAGCAAAAATCAGCTAGACACAGTTGATTAGAGGAAAATCATGGCTAATCTGTTACCCGCAAAGACAAAATTTCGCAAGGTGCACAAGGGTCGGAACCGGCACGACGCGAAGGGCGGTGCGGAACTGTCATTCGGCGATTTTGGAATCCAAGCCCTGAAACGGGGACTATTGAGCGCCTCTCAATTGGAAGCAGCACGTGTTGCTATCAATCGGCACCTTAAGAGAAAAGGGAAAGTTTGGATGCGCGTATTTCCGCAAAAGCCAGTAACGAAGAAGCCGGCGGAAACGCGGATGGGAAAGGGAAAGGGTGGCGTTGAGTTCTGGGCGGTGGTCGTGCGACCGGGAAATGTGCTCTTTGAAATCTCCGGCGTGTCCCCAACCCTTGCCCGTGAAGCCATGCGCCTGGCGGACGCAAAAGTCCCCTTTGGATGCCGATTTGTTTCGCGGGAAGAACTGGAGCAATTTCAAAAATGAAAAAAATAAAGGAAATGCGAAGTGTTGACACTTCGGAAATTGTTAATTCTCTAAGGGAGAAACGGAGGGAGTTGCTGCGTTTGCATCTGCGACAGCGCATGGAAAAGGTGGAAAAAACACACCAATTTCCATCGCTCAGGCGGGATATTGCGCGCATGGAAACTCTTCTGCGGGAACGGTCCAACGAAGGGAGGGTGTCACATGTGTGACGGTGATACGAGAAAGATCAAGCGGTCATTGGTCGGTGAGGTAACGGGCCGTCCCGGGGATAGGAGTGTAAAGGTGTCCTACTTCTACCGGGGACGACATCCTAAGTACATGAAGGAAGTGAAGCAAAAAACGGTCTTCTACGCCCACGATGAAAAAAATTCCTGTTCCGTTGGGGATACGGTGGAGATCACGGAAACGCGCCCAATCAGTAAAATGAAGCGCTGGCGAGTGGTTTCTGTCCTACGGAAGGCTGTTTCAGCCTAAAAGGTTACCCATGTTACAGCAGCAAAGTATTTTGGACGTCGCGGATAATACGGGGGCCCGGTCGGCCATGATGATTCGGCGCCTGGGGCAGAATAAGCGAACTGCGTCCGTTGGGGATATAGTCGTTGTGACCATTAAGGATAGTATTCCAGAAGCTTCCATTAAGAAGGGGTCCGTCGTAAAGGCGGTTGTTGTGCGCACCAAGCATCAGATCCGCCGACCCGATGGAAGTTATCTGCGCTTTGATTCCAACGCGTGTGTCATCATTGATGAGAAGGGGAACCCGAAAGGCACCCGTGTTTTCGGTCCCATTGCCCGGGAGCTGCGCCAGAAAAAGTTTTCAAAGATTGTCTCCCTGGCTCCGGAGGTCCTGTGATGAAGATGAAGCTGAAAGTTGGCGATGAGGTTGAAGTCATTTGTGGCAATGACCGAAAGAAGCGGGGCAGTGTAATTCGCGTTGAAAGCGAGAAATGTCGCGTCGTTGTTTCCGGGGTTTGCCTGCGGAAGAAATGCATTAAAAAATCGTCGGAGCATCAGGAAGGGGCCATCGTTGATGTGGAATTGCCGATTCACTACTCCAACGTCCGGAAGGTGTCGTCGCAGTGAATCTGGTAAAAAAAATAATTGACAGCCGCTGTGTTTCAGGAGATTCCTCCGCCGAGGCTTGGTCGGAGTAATCTTTGGGGTATTTTCACCGATTTTGACGTTATAAGTGGAGTTGCAATGAGAAAACCGGTCCTTAGGGAACTCTATGAGGGGAAAATTCGGGACTTGCTTCGGAAAGCTGGTTCCTATGGTAATATCCACGAAATTCCAGCCCTTCAGAAGATTGTCGTCAATTCTGCAATTAGTTCCGATGCTGAGAAGTCGTGGCCCGAAGAGGTTGCAAAGGATATTAGTCTGATCGTTGGTCAGAGACCCGTTATCATACTTACGAGGAAAAGCATTTCAAACTTCAAGCTGCGCGCCGGAGTTCCGAATGGCATCAAGGTGACCCTGCGTGGAAATAGGATGTATGAATTTTTCTACCGTCTAGTGTCCGTTGCCCTGCCTCTGATCCGTGATTTTCGCGGCTTGAGTCTCCGCCTCGACGGGAATGGCAATTACACCATGGGAATCAAAGATCACTGCATTTTTCCGGAAATAAGCATTGACCGAGACCGCAAGGTCGTTGGCATGGACATCACGTTTGTGACAAGCGCAGGGACGGATGCGGAGGCTCAGGAACTTTTAAAACTCATGGGAATGCCATTTATGAAACGGCAACAGGGACCGGTGGCCGTTGAAGCGGCGTAGGAGGTTTGGTTTATGGCGAAAAAATCATCCGTTGCGAGGAATTCTAAGCGTGCTCTTCTCGCTGTGAAATATGCTGCTCTGAGGACTAGGCTGAAGGCCGTACTGGGCAATCCGAAATCCACCGACAGAGAGTTCTTCGATGCGAGGCGGCAGCTGACGGAACTTCCAAGGAATTCGAGCCCCATTCGCGTGCGCAACCGCTGCTCCATCACCGGGCGGCCGCGGGGATTTCACGGGCGTTTCGGCGTGTCGAGGCTCGTTCTGCGGGAAATGGTGGCCGGCGGGTACATTCCCGGTGTAATGAAAAGTTCGTGGTAGGACCGTTGGTGCTATGGATACAATTGGAGATTTTTTGACTGTCTTTCGCAACGCCGTGGGCGCGCGGAAGGCATCCTTCGAGGTGAGTTCGTCTCGTCTGCGGATTGCGCTGCTCCGCATCCTGAAGAATACGGGTTACGTCGACAACTTTGAGGAGTTGTCCTGCTCGCGTGGACACCGGGTGGTTCGCGTTACTCTCCGCTATGTGGAGGGTACTTCATCCGTCCGCTCCGTTGTCCGCTGCAGTCGGCCGGGATGTCGCGTCTACTGTGGAGCTAGGAATGCCCCCCGCGTCCTCAATGGGCTCGGAATTTCCATCCTTTCCACCTCGAAGGGTTTGATGCGCGATGCGGAAGCTCGCCGAAAAAATCTTGGCGGAGAAATTTTGTGTAAGGTCTGGTAGGGAAAGCTATGAGTAGAGCAGAAAGAAGACCCGTCATTGTCACGGAAGGCGTCACGGTTGAAATTTCCGCTTCCACGGTTTCTGTTAGCGGTCCGAAGGGTCGTCTCGAACAAACATTTGGGAATGGAGTTCTCTTTACGCTGGACGGTAAAGAGCTGTCACTGAAGGCGACGGATGATTCGCGGCAGTCACGGGCGATGGTTGGAACGGCGCGGGCCATCATTTCTAACATGATTACCGGAGTCGTGAGTGGATTTTCCAAGCGGTTGGAAATTGCCGGCGTCGGATTCAAGGCAATTCTCAAAAATGGCAATGCTCTGGATCTTTCACTGGGCACCTCACACCCCATTCTCTACCCCCTTCCGAATGGCATCCACGTGACAATCGCGGATGGGGTGAAATTGACCGTCGAAGGCATTGACCGGCAGAAAGTTGGACAGGTGGCGGCGGATGTTTTTGCCTTCTGCCCGGCAGAACCCTACAAGGGCAAAGGTGTTTCCATCGTCGGTAAATTTGTCAGGCGCAAGGAAGGGAAAAAGACCGCATAAACACGGAGAAAATTGCAGCCATGGATCCTATTCGTAAAATTGCACTAGCGCAGAAGCGGCGGTGGCGCGTTCGGGCGCGAGTTAATGGAACGGCGGAACGGCCGAGGTTGAGCGTGCACTTTTCAAACAAACACATCTACGCGCAGTGCATCGACGACGAGAAGGCTGTGACGTTGGTTGCGTCGACGTCCCTGGGAGCAAAGGAGCCGTCGAAGGTTTCCCTGCGAGCCAATGTTTCCGGAGCTAAAAATCTCGGGGATATCTTTGCCCAAAAAACCATTGCTGCCGGCATTAGACGGGTAGTTTTTGACCGAGGAGCACGGCGATACCACGGATGCGTGCGGGCGTTTGCCGATGCGGCACGGGCGGCCGGATTGGAGTTTTGATGCTATGGAAACGAAGGCAAAAAGACATTTTTCTAGGGAAAATAAGGGGTCATCCACTTCGCCGGACGCAAGGGCTTCCAGCGGTTTCGACGAGAAAGTGGTGCACATTGGCCGTTGTGCGAAGGTCGTGAAGGGTGGACGCCGGTTTAGTTTTTCAGCACTCGTCGTAGTCGGAGACCGCAATGGGAGAGTTGGAGTAGGCTATGGTCGCGCCCATGAGGTTCCGGAAGCAGTCAGAAAGGCAAACGAAAAAGCGAAGAATGGACTCATGACGTTTGAGTTGCGGGGTACGACCATCCCCCATGAAATCATTGGAATCGCGGACGGGGGGAAGGTGTTTTTAAAGCCGGCCGTCGACGGCACCGGGCTTGTGGCCGGCGGAGGTGTCCGTGCCGTACTCGAACTGGTTGGTGCTAAGAATATCCTCTCGAAATCCATGCGCTCCAGCAATCCATTGGCAACGGTCCATGCGACGATTGATGCACTAAAAAAGCTGAGAACTGCGAAGACGGTGCGGAAACTGCGCGGACAACAGGAACGGACAAAGGAAGTTTAGGGCCATGAGATTACACACGTTAGTGCCATCGGGTAATGGCCGCAGAAAGCGGGTGGGGCGCGGCGAAAGTTCGGGTCTTGGAAGGACTTCTGGACGCGGCAATAAGGGGGCACGGTCCAGGTCCGGCTACCGCGTTTCCCCGGTTACGTCGGGAATTCCCTGGTACCGTAGACTGCCCATTCGCGGCTTTTCAAACTATAACTTTCGCCGGGAGTATGCGGAGATCACCCTTCGTCGCCTGTCGTCCCTCGTTGGGAAAGGCATCCATGAGATCGATCTGCAGGTCCTATTGGCAAATAGACTGCTGCGACCGGGAACAAAAATTTTCAAAGTAATTGGTAAGGAAGTGCTTGAAAAACCCATTCTCGTCCGCGCAGATGCCTTTTCCGCCGGTGCGGCGGCGGCCATTTGCTCGTCGGGAGGACAGGCTGTGGTTTTACATTCAAGTGGAAGTGACGGCAGCCGGAGTGTGGAAAGGAAATAGTCCGTGGCAGGTACCATTGCGAGTTTCTTTCAGCTTCCGGAACTCCGAAAGAGGCTGTTTTTCACCCTGGTGCTCATTTTTGTGGCGAGGATTGGTGCCAACATTCCCATCCCCGGCATGGACCCGGCTCCGCTGCGTCTCTTTTTTGCGAATCAAACGACGGGGGGGGGCGGTGGTCTCGTTGGACTTTATAACATGTTCACCGGTGGGGCGCTGCTCAAAGGTGCCGTCTTTGGCCTTGGCATCATGCCCTACATCAGCGCCTCCATCGTCATGCAGCTGCTCACGGCCGTCCTTCCGTCCATCGCCAAACTTCAAGGCGAGGGGGATGTTGGACGCCAAAAAATTGCCCAGTACACCCGTTACCTGACCATTTTTATTTGCCTCATTCAGGGATTTTTGCTGGTGGCAGCCCTGGCCAATTATCCCGGGAAACTTTTCCCCGGATTTGACCAGCGGCAGTACGGAACAATGCTAATTGCCGGGAAGGGTTGGTTTTTTCTTTCGGGAACCGTTACCTTGACGGCCGGGACGATGATACTCATTTGGGTGGGAGACCAAATTTCCCACCGCGGCATTGGGAGCGGCATTTCACTGCTAATTGTCGTTGGTATTCTATCGTCGATGCCTCGCAGCCTGCAACAGGCGGTGCAGCTTATTTTTCACGGGGGCACTTCGTTCCGGAGCAGGGGATTGCTCGTTTTTCTAGTCATTTCAATGGTGGCGCTGCTCCTGGCGGTAATTCTCTCAATGATTGCCATGACGCAGGGGCAGAGAAAGATTCCCGTTCAACAGGCCAAGCGGGTGATCGGAAATCGCATCTACGGTGGAAATGGAACGTTTTTACCGCTGAAGGTGAACTACTCGGGGGTCATGCCCGTTATCTTTGCCAGCGCTCTCTTGCTTTTCCCTCAGCAAATTTTTGCGTATCTGGGAGCGGCGACGGGAGCCCATTTTTTCCAGTCGGCCGCCTACCATCTTTCCCAGGGCTCCGGTGTCTACTACGTAGTCTATGGCATTTTAATTTTTGCGTTTAGCTATCTCTGGGTGTCTCTCATGTTTCATCCGACCCAGGTTGCCGATGACCTCAAAAGGAGTGGCGGCTACATTCCAAGCATCCGTCCCGGTGCGCCGACGGCCCAATTCCTTGACTTCACCATGACGCGACTGACCTTCGCCGGTGCAGTTTTTTTGACGGCCGTTGCTCTGCTGCCGGACTTTCTCTATTTTTCGCTGCACATACCCTATGGCGTGGCATTGTTTTTTGGGGGAACGGGTACGCTCATCACCGTTGGTGTGCTTCTCGAAGTCATGCGTCAGGTGGAAACCTTTCTCGTGCAACGCAACTACGATGGCTTTCTAAAAAAAAGACGCATACCGCAAAAATACGGAGCCCTTTCTTCAATGAGATCTTCGATGAGAATTAGCTCGGGAGTAGGTCGACCGGTGCGCATGCTGCTTGCGGCGGTGGCCGCACTCATTGCGGTTGGATTTGCCGCGTGGCTCCTAGATACGTATTTTTTCGGCGGTAGAGGAGGGTGGTAGCCGTGATCCCCATTAAAACACCCGCCGAAATCGCCACGATGCGCATTGGCGGACAAATAACAGCGGCGGTACTTGGAGTAATGTGTTCCGCGGCAGCGGAAGGAGTTTCGACCTGGGACCTGGACCAAATCTGCGCCATTGAACTTGCGGCCCGCGGAGCAAAGAGTGCCTGCTTCGGCTATTCGGGTAAGCAATGTCCGTTCCCGGCGCAAATTTGCATATCCATTAACGATGAGGTTGTGCACGGCATTCCTTCGAAGCAGAAATTTTTAAAGGCAGGGGATATCGTGAGTTTTGATCTAGTGGCAAGTTACGACGGCCTCATGACCGATTCTACGCGCACCGTTATCGTCGGACAAACTTCTCCGGAAGCCGAGCAACTGGTTCGCCAGACGGAGCTGGCCCTTTTCGCGGGAATTGCCAAGGCGCTGGACGGAGGCCATATCGGGGATATTTCCTTTGCCATCGAATCGCACGCAAAAAAATTTAAACTGGGCATAGTCCGGGAACTGGTTGGCCATGGCATCGGACGGGATATGCATGAGGATCCTAGAATTCCAAACTGGGGACGGAGGGGACAGGGACCAAAACTCAAGGCAGGGATGACCTTAGCCATTGAACCCATGCTGATGCTGGGATCCGAAACACTGAATTTTGACAACGACGGGTGGACCGTGCGGACGGCGGACGGCAAATGGGCCGCCCACTGGGAGCACACAGTTCTTGTTACAAAAAATGCGCCGGAAATCTTGACAGTGCTAAAAAAATAGTTTCTGAAGGGAGCAGGTGATTAATTGACGGGCGAATGAAGAAGGAGTTAGGTGGGGATTATGCCTCGAGTTTTCGGAATTGACATACCAAGTAGGAAGAAAGTGGCCTTTGCTCTGCGTTACATCTATGGCATTGGACCGACGCGGGCAAATGTCATCGTTGCCGAAGCGAAATTTCCAGAAAACATGCGATCCGATGCGCTGACGGAATTGGATGTTAATAGGATTATGGCAATTTGTGTCGAAAAAGGCTTTAAAGTGGAAGGGGACCTGCGCCGGGAAGTTGTTGCGGACATTAAACGTTTGCAAAACATTCGCTGCTACAGGGGAATACGCCACTACAAAGGTCTTCCGGTACGGGGTCAGCGCACGTCAACCAACGCAAGAACGCGAAAAGGCGCTCGAAAAACAATTGGCGTCATTCGGAAAAAGGACTAGGGCGTCGGCGATTTAGGAAAGTACCTCCATGAAAGATTTGGAAGATAAGAGTTCTGTGCCTTCGAATGCATCGAAGACCCCGGAAGACGGTGCGGTGGAAGAGACCGCAGAAAAGGTCAATGATGTGGTACGGCCGCAGCATCTGACGGCAGCGGAGCTGCTGCAGGGAGATCTCGGCTCCGAGGTGAAAATTCGCCGGGCGAAAAAGAGTAAAAATGTGACGGTGGGCATCTGCCATATCCTTGCAAGTTTCAACAATACGAAAATTTCTATTTCGGATTGCAACGGAGCAACGATTTCCTGGTCCAGTGCCGGGAAAAATAGCTTTCGCGGATCTCGCAAGTCGACCGCCTACGCGGCCCAGGTGGCGGTCCAGGATGCAGCCCGGGCGGCCATGGCCCATGGTCTGAAAGAAGTGAAAGTGCAGGTCAAAGGACCGGGCCCGGGACGCGATGCGGCGGTACGGGCATTGCAGACGGTTGGCCTGCAAGTGAACAGCATTACCGACGTCACGCCAATTCCCCACAATGGTTGCCGGCCGAAGAGGCCGCGGCGAGCCTAGGGGAAACACAACTTTGAAACGGAAAGAAGAAAATGTCGCGCTATACAGGTCCAAAAACTCGCATTAACCGTCGATTTGGTTTGGCACTTTTCCCACCCAACAAGGCGTTCGAACGTCGGGCTTACCTTCCCGGAATTCACGGCCGACGTCTCCGCAGGAAGGTGACGGATTATGGGATTGGGCTCAATGAGAAACAGAAGGCTCGCATGCTCTACGGACTCACGGAGAAACAGTTTCGATTGGTTTTTGAAAGGGCTAAGCGGGCGAAGGGAATTACCGGCAGCGTGTTTTTGCAGATGCTTGAAATGCGCCTGGATAGCATCGTCTACCTCTGTGGATTTGCGAGAACACGCAGGGCCGCTCGGCAGATGGTTAACCATGGTCACGTGCACGTGAATGGACACAGGGTCGACATTGCAAGCTACCTTTGCAGGGCCAGTGACGCCGTGGCAGTGCATCAAATCGATTCCTCCCGACACCTTGTCATGCGCAGTTTGGAAGATTCCCGCTATCGGACGGTTCCACCCTGGCTTCAGACAGATTCCAGTGCCCTATCTTGCATGGTCAATCGTGCGCCGACCAGAGAAGAAATTAGCCACAACATCAATGAGCAGATCATTGTCGAATTCTATAGCCGCTAATGGAAAATACCATGACGAGAACTTTGGGAAAATTTGAACTACCAACGCGGGTTGCCAAGGTGGAAAATTCCGCGACGAAGACCTATGCAGCCTTTGTGGTTGAGCCATTCGAATCTGGATTTGGCTACAGCATTGGGAATACGCTGCGGCGTATTTTGTTGGGAGCAATTGAAGGAACAGCACTTACGAATGTCCGCATCGCCGAAGTGCAGCACGAATTTCAAACCATCCCCGGCATCGTGGAAGACGTTTTCGAAATTCTTCTCAACTTGAAGAAGGTGCTTTTTCAATCCGAGTGCCGGACGGCACAGACGTTGACGCTGGATATCAGCAATAGAGAAGTTGCTCGGGCAAAAGATATTACGGTCCCTAGCGGTGTGCAAGTGCTAAACCCCGAGCACATTCTTTTCCACACAAATGGAAAGGGACGCCTGTCTGCGGAAATGCGGCTCAACCGCGGCCGCGGCTATCGCCTTGCGGATGAAAATGAAAAACTCGATGCCATCGAGGGAGGAATTGCCCTTGATTCCTCCTTCAGTCCCGTGCGCCTCGTCAATTACACCGTAGAAAATGCCCGTGTCGGACAGGTAACAGACTTCGACCGGCTCACTCTGGAAATTTCAACGGACAGCAGAATTTCTCCGGAAGATGCTCTAGCTGAATCGGTTGCCATCCTTCGCCTACATCTCAGTGCATTCGATAACCTGGCCGCCGATGACATCACATTTGAACAGGATGAACGTTCCAGTGGAGGAGATCAAAATCGTTTGCAAAAATTGCTGGCGATGAGCGTCAATGAGATAGAGCTTTCCGTTCGTGCGGCTAACTGTTTGAACAACGCAAATATTTTGACCGTCGGTGAGTTGGCAGCAAAAACAGAGGGGGAAATGCTGCGCTACAGGAATTTTGGCAAAAAATCGCTGACGGAAATTAAAAATAGACTCGAGGAACTCGGCCTTTCCCTCGGCATGAAAATTGATGAGTGCCTGTAGAATTTTGACTTGGGAGAATTTGGAAAATGCGCCACAGGAAACACTCATTTCAGCTCGGAGTAAAAAAAGAACATCGGGCGTCCCTCATGGCCGGATTGTCGGCGGCGTTGCTCCGACACAAGCGCATCCAAACAACGTTGGCAAAGGCAAAGGCCCTGCGACCCTATGCCGAAAAGGTTATTACGTTGGCCTGCAAGGCGTCGCGCTCCGATGTGCCGGAGCAAAGTTTGCACTACAGGCGCATGGCCGTGGCTAGGGTTAGGGACCAGGAAGCCGTAAAAACGCTCTTTGACGAACTGGCCAAAGAATTTATCAACCGCCCTGGTGGCTATACAAGAATTTATAAACTCGTTCCACGGCAAGGAGATGCTGCACAAATTGCACTCATTGAATTGGTGATGGGCGACGACAAGGGACACGGAAAGCGATCTCGTAGGCATAGAGCAGCGGCCAAAGCGCACAAACAGGCGTCAAAACCGGAAGGGTTGCCGGGGGTCCTTTGATTTGCCGACCCACCGAAAACGATGGGCCGTCGGTCCGGTCGTCAATTGAAAAAATTTTGCCGCCGCTGGTCGCAGTCGGCGCCGGAGTTTTGGTCCCCTATCCCATAAAAACGTGTAAACATCCATATTTTTGGCTTGGAATGCCTTTTCCCGGTTGACGGGAAAAATTGATGTGCACACGATATCCAACGGCTATCTATTAGGTGGCCTACTACAGGAAAGGTAGAAAGTGATGAATAAGTCTGATTTGGTTGTGGAGACGCACAAAGTTCTTGGAGAAGAATTATCGAAGGCAACCGTTGAGCGCGTTTTGAATGCCGTTTTGGAGACCATTCGAAATGCAATTTCCAAGCACGAATCCGTGCAACTTGTTGGTTTTGGAACGTTCGGAGTTTCGGAGAGAATGTCGAGGATCGGCGTCAACCCGCGCACGAAGGAAAAAATCCGCATTCCGGGAAAGATGGTCGTTAAGTTCAAGCCGGGAACGGATCTCAGTCGCGCCGTGTAGGTAAAAATGTCCCGGCTCCGCCTTAAAAGTACGGGAAATTTAGGCGCGGTTTTGATGGGAGAAATTTCGCTCAGAGTTGGGATCGGGAGGGATTTTCACCGACTTTCCGACGGGAGAGCCCTGGTTCTTTGCGGCGTTACCGTCGCGGAAAGCGGCGGCTGCGTTGCCCATTCGGACGGTGACTGTGCCGTGCATGCCCTTGCGGATGCACTCCTCGGAGCCGCAGCCCTTCCGGCCATCGGAAGAATGTTTCCGGACACAGACGAAACAAATCGGGGACGAAATTCCATTGGAATGCTCGGTGAGGTCATAGAATTGCTTGCCCAAAATCACCTTTCGGTGATAAATGTGGACATGGTCATCCAAATTGAACGGCCGCGGCTGGACGCGTTTTTGGGAAAAATGCAGAACAATTTGGCGAAAGCCTTGGGAACTAAGGCCGGAAACATCGGCATCAAGGCAACAAGCGCCGAAAATACGGGTCCCATCGGCCGGGGCGAAGCCATGGAGGTTCTCTGTGTATGCTTGCTGCGACTACTTCCGGAAGAAAACAATGGATGAATTTCGCGTTTTTCTATGTCCGGCAAAGTTAAATCTTTTTCTAGAAGTCAATGGGAAGCGCGAGGACAGTTACCACAATTTGACATCAATTTCGGTGCAAATTGACTTTGCAGATCGCATGCAACTGCGTCTGACGGAAGATGATGTCGCCGATGATTTTATCTTTTGCGACGTCAGGGAAGTTCCCATTGATGGGAAAAACTCCATCCGCCGCGCCATTGACGCATTTCGCCGGGTCTACCCATTTCCTCGGCACCTGGTTGTTCGACTCGAAAAGAATATTCCGATCGGGAGCGGACTTGGCGGTGGAAGCAGCGATGCGGCCTACCTTCTGAAAAATTTGAATGAACTTTTGGCGCGGCCGCTCGGAGATGGAGCGTTGATCTCCCTGGCCGCGACGGTCGGTTCCGACTGCCCCCTCTTTCTCTCCTCATCGCCATGCATCGTTCGCGGAAGGGGAGAACGCGTAGAACGGGTGAATGTTGATCAGTTAGAGGGACTTAGACGGACAAAATTTCTCATTTTCAAACCTTCTTTCGGCACCGAAACTGCCCAAGTCTACGAAGTACTTTCTAAGAAAGCTGTCTGGACCCTGAAAAGTCAGGGAATTTCTGAGACTTCCGTCTTCTCGTTGCTGAGAGATTTAAAAACTGACTGCAGCTCTAGCCATTTTTTTAATGCATTTCAGGAGATTGTTGCCGAAAAATTTATCGAACTGGCCCGTGTTTTTGCCGACATTGCGGAATATTTTGGGGTAAACGCACAGCTGACAGGGACCGGCAGCGCCGGATTCATTCCACTAGCGGACGACTACGACACGACTCCATTGAAGTCGTATCTTGCGGAAGTAATCGGAGAAAAAGCATTTGTCATAGAAGCAAAACCGCTACTTTTTCCCTAATAGTAGACAAATTTACATACGAACATAGGTAAAAATTTACATTCGCATTACGAATGTTTAAAATCTTCCGGCGGAAATGTAAATTTTTACCTAAAAAAACGTGAATATTTGAGGTCCGTTTGACACAATTCTCCATATCTACACCGTACGGCCGGAGGGGCGTAAGTGAGGGAAAATAGTTCGACACCTTTTATCCTTATTGTGGACGGGGATGTGGAATTGACGAAAGGTATTGTTCGTCATTTTTTAGAGTCCAATTTTGGCGCCGTCGGCGCCTCATCGCTGCATGAAGCCAATCGAATTCTAGCAGATCATTTCGTCAATTTGCTCGTGCTGAATACAAATATTCAGGGCTATTCAGGCTTTGAATTTCTTGAGCAGCTTCAGCACAATGGTCAGCACATCCCGGCAATCTTCATTGCGGACCGTCATTCCCAGGCAGATCGACTGCACGCATTGGCCATTGGGGACGACATTTTGCAAAAGCCGATCCCCGTGAGAGAATTGGTGGCGCGTGTCCATGCCATTCTTCGCCGATCAGAAACATCGAGGGACTGGCACCTAACAGAAAATACGACTCTCAACGACGTTCCGTTTGAGTTCTGTGGAGCCGTTATCTATCCGAAAGGCCTGCGGGTGGTATTTTCCGATGGATCGGAAGAGCGTGTCGGGAAAAAAGAAGTCGGACTGATGTCTGTGTTTTCCGCGACACCGGGTATCATTCTTTCCCGCAAGGACATAATTCACAGAGTATGGGGGCTCCATGCGAACATTCGCAGCCGATCCTTGGACCAATACGTGGTACGTATTCGCCAACTTTTCCGTCGCAACGGCTGTGCAACAATCGATTTCCTGCGAACGGTTCACGGCATCGGTTACCTCTGCGCCAAAACCGAAGAAGAAATGTACAAGAACAGTGGGAAAAGTTTGGGCTCAGCCGTGACAGTGAAATTCTGAGCTTCATTAGGGATGCTTTCCTCGAATTCTATCTGCGATTGCCTTCTGCGCCTCCCGCATGGCCGTCTCCCTTCGAAGATCTTCCCTTCTGTCCCTAAACTGTTTCCCCTTGCACAGGCCAACGTCAACTTTTGCTAGTCCGTGTTCTATGTGTAAGCGCAACGGAATCAATGTCATGCCTTCCTTTTCCGCCGCCACACGTAGCCGATTAATTTCCCGGCGATGGAGCAAAAGTTCCCGCGCTCGAACCGCCGAATGATTGGCATCGGTACCATGGGAATAACTTTCCACGTGGGCGTTGTGCATCCATGGCCGCCCAAGTCGATCGATGCGAACAAAAGCCTCCGCTATTTGGGCTTTTCCTTCGCGAAGAGATTTTATCTCCGTCCCCCACAAGACAATGCCCGCCTCGAATCGTTCCAGGATAAAGTAGCGCTGGGACACTTTGCGGTTCAATATCTCCAGACCGCCTTCCCGTAATTTTGACCGGGCACCCATGGTCACTAGTCAATGGAAAAAGCAAAGGCAAAGTCGTCGATTTTTTCCTTTTCTTCCTCGTAGAGCTCATAGACGAGCCTACCTTCGATAATTTCCCGAAGCGCAACGTCCTCCAATTCGAGTCTCTCCAACGACTCTACGGTGCTGTCATTTTTCCGACGCAACTGCTTCACCCGGCGAGAGACAAGATTCACCAGGATGTTCGCATTTGGCACAACCAGCAGTGCCTGCTTTAGATAATCATCCCTCATTAGCAGTGGACTCTCCTATCCTCAAGGTTCGTTCTGTCAACTCCTTTGAAGCAATGCCGAAAATTTTTCCAATGGCGTCCAGCGTGCGCTGCCCCAGACGAATGGAGTTACTCCCCTCTCCGCCCACTTCCAGGGTCCCCATCCGCAGGGACAGGGCGACCCAATCCCTCTCCCAGTGCAGAAGAAGCGGTCCGGAAACCATTGGCGACCTCCGCACGTCTGCCCGAATGGCGACCCAGCGCTTTGGGAGCCCGTACCAGGTCCACTCGACGTCAAAGCCCCCGATGGAACCTTCATTTCCGCCATCCATCAACATGGGGTACCGCTTCAAAAATTCTGGAACCTTCTCCGTACAAATACGCGTCACAAAGGCGGTTGGTTCCATTTGAATGCGGGCGAGCAGAGAGCAATTTTTCCCATTCTGCAGCAGAGGCAGAGGATCCAAGGAAACTAGATTAAGGCCATTCCAACGGCCGTGAAAATTCGGCTCATCGGGGTATTTCCGCCCATACCAGGAAGAAAATTCCGGATCCTCTCCGAGGCGCAGACCCATTTCAAAGTGCAGGTGGGCTCGATCTTGGGGAATGTCCTGGTCACAGGAGGTCCTTCCCATGGTCCCGAGAAGGTCTCCGCCGGAAACGGACTTTCCCGGAGCAATAGACTCATCTACCAAAGCCAGATGGGCATAGAGAGAAAAAACCGGGACCGAAAGACTTCCGTGCTCCACCACGATGTACTTTCCATAGGAACTTTTTTTTGCATCTCCATTGGCATGGACGACCACCCCATCGGCTACGGCTCTCACTCGGTCAGCGGACTCACCGCTGGATCGAAATCGCACGGGGCGAATATCTATGCCACCGTGGAAACGGGTACCATTTTCACGGACAAGGCCAAATCCTCCGTTGCGTCGACCGGTTTCCGTGGGCTGCAAGTAATGCAGGATATTTTGTACCTCTTCATTGTCCGTTGGCAGTTGCAGACTGTCCGCGACTCCCTCCGACTGGAAAAGAACGGACGACAGCGAGAGCATCGAGGCGAAAAGCAGGCACGGAAGACGGCAGCCCATGGTCCCCACCTTCCCCGTTCCTAGGCAATGCGCTCGACGATGAGTTCATTGATATTCGGACGCTTCGGCGCCAACCGGTAGGCGCTGCGCAGGTACTCAAGCCCCGCTTCCAGGTTCCTCTCATCGTTGTAATGAATCATCATAAGTGGCTCGCCCTGTTTGATTTGCACGCCAACTTTCATAATTTTCGAGACGCCAACCGCCGGATCCAACGTGCCATCCGGCCGCTCCGCCAGCAGGCGGACGCCCCGGGCAATCATCCCGGCGTTGATTGTGTGGATGTAGCCCCGCTTGGGTGCGGGCAATTTTCTTACGAATTGCGCCTTGGGAAGTTTCTCCGTGTCGTCCAGGTAGGAAATATCTCCGCCCTGACCGGCGATGATTTCCTTGAATTTTTCAAAGGCCGCACCGCTGGAAAGACTTTTCTGTACCATTTGCTTGGCCGAGAGGGTGGAACCGGCGACACCGGCCAGGCGCACAACTTCCATTCCCAGCCGCATCGCAAGGTGCTTGAAGTCCTCTTCCCCCTCCTCCGTCTTCAAAAACCGCACGGCTTCTTCGATCTCCACGGCCGTTCCGACGGAATCGCCGAGGGGTTGGTTAATGTCGGTCACGAGGACAACACTCTTTCGCTGAAAGGCATCGCAGGTACGGGCAATGGATCGGGCGAGGGTCTTTGCCTGCTCCACGTCCTTAATGAAGGAACCATTTCCCCATTTGACGTCCACGACGAAATTTTCAGCCCCTTCCGCCGATTTTCTGGAAAGGATGCTCGCCACAATGAGAGGTAGGCAGGGGATGGCGGCTACCTCCCGGCGCATGGCGTAGATGATCTCGTCGGCCGGAGCAATGGACTGGTGCTTGCGCGCATAGGCAACCCCGTGTACATCGAGATGCCTGACAAACTCCTTCAAATCCACATCCGGCCTGAATCCAGGGATGGAAACCAGCTTATCCAAGGTCCCGATGATGAAGTCTTCGTCCTCCCCTATCATGGCCGGCATGACAACTCCACAGGCAGCGGCAATGGCTGGCAGCACCAGGGGAACCTTATCACCTACGCCACCGGCGGCGTAGTGAGCAACCTTCGGTTTAGTAATGGAAGAAAGGTTAAGTACCTCCCCGGAAAGCATGAGTTCGTCTGCCAAAACCGCCGTTTCCGTAACGGATAGTCCCCGAAAGTAGATGCACATCAGCAGGCCGGCCAACTGGTGGTCCGGCAACTTTCTTTCCAAGAGAGCGTCGACAATCTCCTTGGTCTCTTCGGCAGAAAACTCATCGCCATCCCGCTTTTTCTCAATAAGAAACGCGTACGGCACCCGCGAACCGTCCTTCACCTTTTCTCCCATAGAAACACCGGTCCGCAAATCCCTTGCGAACCCTCCTCACTCACAGAGGGGGTGATAGGGGAAAGGCAGCCGCTCTGTCGAGCAAAATCTCACCGCAGTTGGTTAAGTTATTTAACACAAAGAATTTAGCAACAAAAAAATACTGAAAATTTCAAAAATCCAGGCCGACCTAAATTTTTCCCATGCCTCCTTCGATGACCCTTCCAGGGCATGGGAAAGGGGCCCCGTGTGCGGGGAAAATGTTTTCTAACTTGCCGTGAATTAGGGCAATAGCACTAGTGCAAAACTTCCGAACCATCCCCAAATCATGGGAAATAAACAGCACGCCGAGGCGATATTTTCGCTGGAGATCCGAAAGACATTCAAGAACTTCTTCCCGAGTGGCCGCGTCGAGGGCACTGACCACCTCGTCGCAGATAAGAAATTCCGGCTCCACGGCCAATGCACGGGCAATGGCAACGCGCTGCTGCTGCCCACCGCTCAACGCCGAAGATTTACGATCGAGCAATTCCCCGGGCAGATGCACCGCGGAGAGGAGTTCCCCGATGCGTTCTGTCCGTCGATTTTTTGGCAGCTTTGAAAAGTGCAGTTCCAGGGGTTCACCGAGAATCTTACGCACGGAATGGAGAGGGTTGAGCGCATCGCCGGGACACTGAAAAATCATCTGTACGCGGCGGCAGAGAAGGGGACGCGGGATCTTGCCAATGGGCTGGCCGCCGAAGAGCACATCGCCGGAAGATAGTTTTTGCAAACCTGCCAGACAGCGGCCGAGAGTTGTTTTACCGCAGCCACTTTCCCCAATGAGGCCCAGGCATTCTCCGCTGTGGATGGCAATGGAAATTTTCGAAAAAACGGGAATGGGACCATCGGGCCGGCAGCGGAAAGGCAATTTTTGGTTGAATGCGAGGGAGCCGTGCCGCATTTCCAGGCATAGCGATACGTCCTCCACCGTCTCTACGGTAAAAAAACATCCTCCGCAGAGCAAGAAACATTGCCGGTCCGCGGAACATGTCCCACCTAGCGCATGTTGGAAGTGATGGCGATGGTTGTCTGGTTTATGGCGTCACACATTTGCTTTAGGGCAGCCAATAGCGATGATAGGAGCTGCTGTGCGTTGGAAGCAGTTCCATCGGCTCGCTGTGCCATCGAATTAAGAAATTGGGCTTGGCTTTGGAGCAGGCTAGCATCGGCCGTAGCCTCGGAGGATGCCCTTTGGTGTTGTGCAGCATCCAGTTTTCCCAGCCCCACTATTATCTGCGAGGCGCCACCTCCGATGGCGTTTAGCGCCTGCCCAAGACCGGGAACCTTCACCGAAGCAGCGGCTCCTGCAAATCCCGCGGCCATCGACACGGCTCCTCCTACTATTTCCGCCTTCGCCTGTATCCGGGTTGCTTGCTCCATTTCTGCCGCCGCAGTGTAAGACCTGTCCCTGGCTTGCTCTGCCATAGATAAAGCCCCCTGTAAATCACTCAGTGAGGTCGTCTGCATAAGACGACGAATTTCGTTTAAAATGGAGGCTGCCTCCGCAAAAACTGCCGCCATGCGATACATCAGGTCCGTCGTCGTGGTCACAGTCCCTTTATCATTGACTTCCTGCGTTTCCATCGCGTCCATAACTTCCGCTAAAAAGCCGAGGACTTGCTCGTCAAAAACTGCCAGTGCTTCCGCTATGTCATCCTCCGTCATATCGTTCGCATCATCGTCATCGGTAAGCCGCATATGGATGTCATTCAAAAAATCCCTAATTCCGTCCCTGTTCCGCTGGTCTAGTAGGAGAAAATCGTCTTCCTTTTCGATTCTCTCCGCCATCAGCTCTATGTCATCTTCGTTATAGTCGGCGAGACCCTGTGAAATGTGAGTTACTCCATCTACCGCAACCATAGTTTTACCCCCCTAAATTGCAATGTTTCTTGCTATCGTCGAATACCCTTCTCCCAGGATTTTAATAAGCGACGACATAGCTTTAATCATCGTGTCCAGATGTTCCATAAGAGTTGCAATGGATTCATTGAATTTCCTATAGAGTGCTCCGAAATATTTTGACCGCTCCTCCCAGAGCTTTGCGTCAGCCTGCTGTTCTGAAAGTTTCTTTTCTAGGGACGCCATCATCATTTTTTCCTTGGCTCCAACGATCGTATTGATTGCCTGCACAATGGTCGCCGCCAGCCCCATCATTTGGCCCAGGCCATCGGAGCCAACCTCTACGGCGGAGAAGCCTTTCATGGCTTTCGTCGGGGCACTCAACCCGGATGCTTTGGCCATGCGCGCCGAGGAAGCATTAATACTCCCGCCCATAAAGAATCCGGTTGCCACCGCCGCAATCACAAGAAGAGCGATGCCAATCAGTATGGCAGCTTGCGCCGTAGTGTATAGTCCCTCTGCTTCTTTGAATGCCTCATCAAGGGCAGCTTGAATATCCGCGGGGAGGGACGCCTTTAATTCTTTTAGTCTTCTTTTGTCATCATCTGCAGCCATAGATACACATATAGCCGCAGCGCCGATCAATGCCGCGGAAAAAATAATAATAATGATCATCGCAACGATCAATGTAGTGCCGGCGGTAAATATGGCCGCAATCGCGGCTGCTAGCATGAGTAAGGTTGCGACTATCCCCATAACAATGCCAAACCACGGACTCTTCAGTAGCCTCATTAGCTTGGAATTCCTAATTTCATCGATGAGCCTTTGAATCGCAATTTTTTCCGCAAGTGCAAATTGGGCGATATTCGTCGATACCCGCTGGGACTGAATTCCAATATTACCGAGGGCTGTGGCAAGCACGGTGATGGTGTCGATAAAAGGAATTACCCCCTGGATGCAATTGAAAAGAACCATGGCCGCAGGATCATCCAGAGCCATATCCCTTGGCTCTTTACTTACCGAATTCAAATAGGCTATGAAAGCATCTGCAGCGCCTGGATCGATAGGGTTTTTTTGAATGGTTTTTTTTGACTCCGCCATTTCGTAAATCTGGTATTTCTGTTTCTCAACCCTCGATACGCTGAGTTTTAGCTGGCCGGAACTTTTATTTTCATCATTCATATAGCTATATATTTTTAGCTCACTTGAATTCCAGCTTTCATCTATTTTTACAGAATTATAGGTTTTAGTTGAGCCATCATATTTGAAATGCAACCATCCCTCTCCGGCAATGTAGATCGCATAGAAATTACCGTTTACTGGAGTCATGGCGCACATAATTTTCCCCAATTACTATTTTTTTGCCTCCGGAAGAGCACTTTCCCCGGAGGTTGATTTTTTTTGCTCTATCTCCGATTTTTTCATTTCCTCATTTACTAGCTTCTCCAAATATTGCAGTATTGCCTTACAGTCTTTAAGGTGGTCCCTATTCTTCGCATCGAGCGGATACCGCTTAGCTTCGACAATGCTATTTAAAATAAAATAGGCCTGCGTAATATTTCCAACTTCGACCATGCAGCGGCACGACGAAAGCGCCATGCCGAGATCTTCCGGATGGAAAAAATAGGTGAAAAGGAATTGGATGCCAGCCTCGGAATAGTTGCCGCACATCTGCATGGTGGCGGCTATGGCCCTCGCGTAGTCCTTGTTGGTCGGGTCCAGAAGGTGAAGCCCCTGGAAAATAATCATCGCCCTATCATATTTCTTCTGCTTATAAAACTGCTCTCCAAGAAAAAAAGCGGCGACCATTTCCTTGTCGGAAATGCCGATTCCAGATTGGAAAGTTCCATTTTTTTTAATCTCTTCCATGATTGGCTTTATCCTATCCATGAGAAGTTCCAAATTTTGCCTCCAGAGGAGCTTCTGTTCATTTTTGTCCATGTCAACCATCCATGTCCATGCTAGCGAACATTCGCAACCAAACCAGACTTTAATTTTTCAATTTCCTCAAGAAAGTTGGTTGCCGTACTGATATTTTCTTGGGAGAGTTGCAATTGCATCTGAATTTGTGTCTGGCGTACGGACTGATCGTTGGCTATCTGCTCAGAGTAAACGCGGAGCACGTCCTGCAGGACGGATGCGGAATCCATGTTCATTTGCGCCATGGCAAGGGATTTTGCTGCGCTATCCCTATTTTCACTTGTCGGATCGCTAATGTACGTCCTAAATGCATCAATAACATTCTTATTTATAATACCATACGAAGAGGTAATTGTCAGTAAGTTGCGGCTTACCATAAATGCTATAACATCGAAATTCGGCGACTTCGTATGGCTATTTACTTTATCTCCATCGACCGTGCGAAGGTCATTCATCATCAGTTCAATCGCTCTCATTTGCACGCAAAGTTTTTTTTGTTCATCGTTAATAATGTCAACGTCATTTATGTGCAGCATGAGAACTTTCCTATGGAGACTGGAAACGGCAAAAAAAATGGCGGATGCTAGGCAGCCAAAATCCGGAGCCCTCGTTCCCGGGAAGCGATCAATGACCTGCCCAACATTGACGCCAACTAGTCCGTAGATTGAATCGTATGTACCACCGATTTTCCGTTTTAGGTAAAGTTCTGCCGCCGACGAAAACATAGCTTCGTTGCTTTCAACTTTAATCCAGGCCACCTCTCCGCCACTGTTGACCTTGGCGTAGAGCCCAAAATTTCCGCTCGAATTTTCATAGATGCTCTTTAATTCGTTTTCGCTTTTCAGAGAATAGATGCTGCTATCTCGCAGGTACGTATCTTTATTTTTAAGCACCTTACTCAAATTTCCATAGGATATTCCTTTATTCTCCAAAGAAACGTTTGCCCCGAACGACTGTTTTTCGTTGAGAACGTTGAAATTGATAAGCGGTAATGTCATCGTCTAATCTCCTTTTAGCGAATATTTGCTTCCACGGTAAAGCGCATTTTCCCAACGGACTTAAGTAGATTAGTTGCCACGGTGCGATCCTGCTGCGAAAATTTTAAATACGTTTCCATTTCCGTTTTACGCTTATTGAATTCATCGGTTATATAGTCATTGTATATGCGCAGAGCATCTCCCCAAAATGTGATGTGGTCGCCGGAGAGGCGCATGCTGTCGGTTAGACTAGCATTGACATCTTTGTTTAGGCTAAATGTTACCTGCCTCGTAATATTAGTGCTATCTATGGTTGCAGTTTTCCCGCCTTGAACATCTGGCCCAGAAGCTTCAATGATTGGCCAATAGGAAGGAAATACACTTTCCCCAGAAGTTTCTTTGAGTTTGGTTCTAAATTGTTCGGCCGTGCCAGTTATATATATCCCAGCATCCGAATTCACGCCCACAGCATCTCCGGAAAAATTTGCAATGTATCCCGTTACATTGCCCAATTTCGTTTCTGTTCTACTTTCACTATCTTCAACTCCAGTAACGGGCACTGGTTGATAGGTGATATCATACATTCCCTTTTCCATGAGATACTTAAAGGAATCCGCAAAGCAACCACTTGCATCTAGATACTCACTTGGAATGAATGGAATTGAACTTGGACCGTGAGTAGAATTACGAAAAATAGAAGCCATGGACCTTTCCAATAATTGGCAACTCGTTGGCCTGCCGCCACCGTAGTAGCGCACGGAAAAATCTGCCACATAGGAAACCGGAGTATCGCTTTGAACGACCAATCCTCCGTCGTGGTCATAGAGCGTATATGTCGAAGCTGTTTTTTGATCCTCACCGCCTTCACCTATGAAGGGAACCTTTTTAAATCCTTTTACGTAGACACACTTTGTATGTGCATTTGCATCTTCATCGGCCATCTCCGTGCCGTCCACATTAATTAGCTTCCCCCCGGTAGTCCTTGCTCGCGGGTCAAAGTAATATTCCACTTCGCCACCGGGAATGGACGAAGTCGGACGCCCATCCACTCCATCCGCGGGCCTCCAATAGTTACTACTAAAAAGATCTGTATCAACGACAGATCCGGGTTTCGAAAGAGTCGGAATCTCCTCAAATTCTCCGCAAACATAGGTGATGTACTCGACAAAATTATCGATGCCTTTAAGAAAACTTTCTGCGATCCAAGGTGCACCTTCGCTCAGCCTTCCGGCCTCATCAAAGGAGGGATATGGAATACTATCAGGCAGCATCAAAGACCTAGCCGTATCAGTGACAATCCTAGATTGCTGGCCTTCCGGATAAAATGCTTCCTTTCTAATGGTAACTTCAACGGTATAGTAGATCCGCGGCATTCCATTTAACAGAGCCGAGCCACTACTAATAGCCGCTTTCACGCAATTCGTTGCCCGGTTCCCCAGGTCAGTTTGCCCACTCGGAGAATTAAAATAAGCCAGAGCATTGGCATCTAAATGCTTGGCCTGAAGGCTCGCCTCTGTTGTCTCAGCCTTATCCTCGTCAGACAGCCCGTTGTATTCGTCAGTCCCGTCTGCATTTGCCGTAGCTATGTTGGCGCTGTTTGTCTTGTAAATACTTATTATCACATTTTTTATGTTGTTATAAACATCACTGAATGTAGTGTTGTTATTTGCATCATAAGCGTCATTTATGTTCGCCGAACTATTCCCCCTAATCGAGGCGACATATGCCATTTCAAGTTCACTATGTCTCCTGTTATAACATTCCGGCCACACTCCCCCTGTACCCTCCAATGATCCAAGTTTAGACGGGAAAAATGCCCGGTAGTGAGACAGCAGCGCCATGAAGGAAATCCACGCCTTCTCGAACGGCACAATGGTTTCTATGCTTTTTGCAGTATAGGGCGCCTTAACTTCGCCGTAATAATTCGTCACTACCTTATTTAAAGCATCACCGGTAAGCACTCCGGTAAGCAATGAATCATCGATGAGTTTGCGATCGTCAAAAAAATTAAAAACACTCATCGGAATAGTAGATCGATGCCGCATGTTTATGTTATCTGATCCAAAATCCAAACTAGACAAATCATCCTTGATTTGGTTGAGTATTGGCATTATGCTCGTAATTATACGGAGTTCGTCGCTGATTTGCCTAATGTCACTAATGCAAATATCCATTAGTTTCATTTGCAAGCAGCTAATGGCGTAGGCAACAGCCGCCAATTTCGTTCCTAAGTTGTAGGTCCCAACGGAAGTCAAAGCCGATACGTTTAGGGAGATGAGACTAGTGAGTGGAACGTAGGTTTCGGAAACAGAGCTACCACCTACTTTTTTTGCCTTCAAATATAGTTCCATCGAACTAATGTATTTCATGTCGGCATCCACAATTTCCACCCACAATTCCGCACCGGAAGAATCGTGGGAGCGGGAATATAATTTATAAACATTCCCACTTTTTTCAAACTCCGCCCTTGAACTATACTGTGAATCCAGCAGAAAATTGTAGGCATCATTCCCATAGTTATTGGAAACTTCCATCATCTTTTTAATCACGTCGGCGGTCAGTCCAGCATCGAAATTAACTTCGTTTCCAAAAACACTTCTAAGACTGAGCGTGGGCGTTGACATTGAAGTTTTTCCCTATCGAATATTTCCGGCTGTATCTGCCTGTGTTTTCTGGGCAGCCTTCATTAGGGTTGATGCCGTCGTAATATCCTGCTGTGACATCTGCTGCACCATTTGAAGCTTCGTAGTCCGTGCATTGCTATCATTGCTTACCTGCTCTGCGTAGATGCGCAGCGTATCCGCCCAGGCCCCTGCCTGGTCCGAAGTAAGCTCTATTTTCGATACACTGCTACTAATGGCGTCGGCAATCCCGTCGTTGGTTTGGGGATTTGCTTGACTTGCTATCACTTTTAGTTTCTCTATGAGTTCCTTGTCAATTGCGCACGTATGTTCCTCAGCTATGGAAGTGAGTAATCCCCTCATTAAAAAAAACGCCCACACCTTGGCATCCAGCGGTCTCATTTTAAGATCATCAAGCTTGGTAGTACCCGCATCATCTTCACCGAGTTGATTAATTGTTTTCGCAATCAAATCACCGATTTCCTTCATCAATTCCTGCTCTTCCTTAACGGCATCTATATCAACAAGAAACTGCTCCATGATTTTTCTTTGGTAGCAACCGGAAGCGTAGAGTACGGCCGTAACGCGCGTTGCCGTATCCTTGTAGGAAAACACAGGCTGCCCGGACGCTCCTCCCGTTGCAGAAAAAATTCTTTCGCGGTCCAGTCGGTGCAGCGAATAGATGTCGACGTAGGACGATGAATTTTTTCTCTTTAAAAATAATTTTGCGCTTGAGGAAAACGCAAGCGTATTACTTGTAATTTCTTTGTAAAAATAGCCCTCTTCGCCACTTTCAAGGGAGTATAGCTTGAGCTTGTCATCGATACATTCATAGTTGGCCGTATGATTTCCATTGTTTATGGTGGGATCATAGATATACATTTCCTCGGCGTTATACCAATCACTAATGGTAATCATGGACTTCAATTTTTCCACGGAAACACTTCCATCTTTCGCTGGAATATTGAACGAGGATTTAAGGGTAATTGTCGGAATAGAAACTGCAAATTCATCCCCCATGGTCATAGCTCCCAATTATCAGCGGCACTAGAGCCGCATTTTTTTTACCTTTTTCCCGGGAGACTGCCTTCGAATGGTTTCCCGATAGTGGCGTTGGTCTTCCTCAATCGACTTTTTTAGGGAATCCGGACGGCTATCTCCCGGGAGGTTCATTGAGGAATCCCTATACTGCTGATAGCGCTCCTCGTATTCCCTTTCAAATTTTGCAATGATGTCCGCTGCCTGCCTACGACCCTCTTTGGTAAGATCCTTGGATTCTAGGAAAATATTATGTCCGGAATTCAAGTCGGCTCCAAGCGAACGGAAAAAGGCCTGCATCTCATCTATGGTCCGCTTCGCTTCGGAAATGAGAGCGTTATTTTTCTCGATCTGTTCTTCGATTTTTTCTATGAATTTATCGTCCATTATTCCATTCCCTCCATTGTTTTTTCTAAAATTTATAGGCGCACATTGCCCGCCGTCTGCTGATTCTTTGACGTTACCTCCTGGATGACCTGGGTGGCCAACGAAAAAATGGCCTGCATGTCGTTATTCGCTATTCCAACATATTGATTCGGAATCTGCAGGTCATTTGATTTGCTGTCAATCTTCATGCGTAGGTTGTCCGTAATAGAATGAAGCTCTATGCGGTTTACGTAGGCCGTATCCGTATTCTCAAATGCCCTTGCTTTCTTGTCGTTTCTAATTCCAGAAAGATCCACGTTCCATGTGTACGACATACCTTTCCCTTGATCATTTTTATATCCCGTACCGGCATTCCCATTATTTTTATGCTTATATTTATGTGGTGTGGACGACATCTCTGAGGGATCATAGTAGAGATTGTGTACATCCGTTTTCCAGTCTTCATTAATAATGCATTGATCGTCCTGGTAGAGACCGAAGGTCCAATTAGGATTGTCGCCAGTTGCCACCCATCCCATAATCGCAGGATCTTGGGACGGAAATGTGTAGCTAAGTCTCGGCCCAGCAGAGAGGAAGCGAGCCACATATTCTTGCTCCGCAACGTCCAAAGAAACACGATCGGCAACGTCCCACGAGCCACTCGTTCTATTAATAACAAGTTTCATTTCTCTCTCTTTAACATCTGCATCCATTGAACTATTGATATAATATACACTTGGCTCTTTGCCGTTAATTTTCCCAATTCTCTCCTGAAAATAAAAGAGAGGAATTAGGTGCCCATCAGCATATGCTCCAATATATCCATGATCCTCCATCCCGTCCGAATGCATGCGGGAGCCTTCGTCAAAGCTAACTCTAGGTGGTACTTGTACAATTCGCGGCCCTTCCCCTGTCATGACAACCTTTGCAAATTTTCTATACCATTCATACTTTCCCCAAGCTAAGTATAGCTGCCGCCATGCCAAAGTTTCATGGACGCCGATGTCATCGAATAGGTCCCTCACTTTGTCAAAATCCAGACCGGAACAAAACACCTTATCGGGCATCACGGCACCAACCTCAGCGAGCTCCCTGATGAGTCTTCCCTCGGCAATGGCCGTGGAATATTCAAGTTTTGGATTGGTATTAACCAGCAGCGCAACGGATTCCTCGTAGAGTTCCTGGAGCTGCCGCAGCTCGGCATTGCATTTATCCAGAGCATCTAAATATTCCTCCATCTGAGCCTTTATGATGCGACTGGCTTGAAGGGCAACGCCGAGGACACTATAAACCATGCCCATGTTCTGACGGGCGGCTTCCGTTGGCTGGTAAAGCTGCGAAATGTGCACATAGGCAAATGTTAGCTGCCCATCCTTCAAAAAACTCCGCTTGACGTAGTGCCCGCCATCGTCCTTCGCGTAGATCCCATCGGTGCCCTTGGAAAAAAATTGCAAATCGTCGCCGCCATCATTGAGAGCATACTGGCTTGCGGCACCAACCAATGAGAGGGAGGACTGCCAAAGGTCAGTATTATTGCCACCCTCACTCACTCCAGGCAAAAGATAGGCGTAGGAGGAAGTAGAATAGTACCTCGCCAAAATATCATCGACTCCAGACGGCATGCTTTTCTTATTCTGAAAGTCACCTCCGGAGGTGTCAATGAAAATTTTTTTGCGGAAATTTCCTGCTCCCTTCTTCCGATGGCAAGGTCCACAATCCTAGACTTTAACGCGACTGTTCCAAAAATAGTTTCCAAGGCGGTCGATTTAGTTCACGGATAGCCCTCCAACTTTCCCCTTCCCTTCGTTGCCGCAGTAAATAGAACCTATGCTGTTTCCGTAGAGCTACTAAACCAATTTTCCCGCTGCCCTAGTAGGAAAGGGCCTGCAGGTGTCCGAACGCGCCGTCGCGGACAGTGACGGCATGGCGCTCCGTGTCCACGTGGATCAGTTCGTAGGGATTTTTTCCGACAAAAAAAATTTCTCCGACGCGGCTGAGGCTATGCGTTTCCAATGTTTCCCCGAGACTTGCAGTGATTTCCACGACGAAATTTCCAACGGTCGCGGCATCACTGAGGAGCAGTGAACGGGAACAACCATTGCGTTCATCCCAGACGCGCACTTCCGGCATTGTCGCTTCGTTGACTTCCTTCGGGGCTCGCATTCCGCAGTGCTCCACAAAAAATTTAGCGTCCGCCACGTGATTTCCCTCCGCCAGGACGTGGAGCTTTTTCGTTTCCAAATCCCGAATAAAAACCCGCATTACGTCGTCCGGTGCGTTGACAAATCCCTCCAATTGCAGCCGATAGGGTATGCGCTCCACGTGGGATAGGTGCAAAACAGCCGAGGATTCGGCAACACTATCGGTCACCGCATGGGAAATAAACTGGCCATTTTTCAACTCAATTGTGGGAGGGGTAAACAATTCATAGACCCAAGGTCCATCCCTGCGCTGGAAGGCGGGTGCCGGCCAATCGAAGTTAGGAAGCAGGTGAAATTCCCCCCCAACTTCCATGTCCACGACCAATTCCGTTTCCTGCACTTTCTCCTTTTCAAGGACCGGCCGCGTAAGCAGCATGTGTGCAAAGAGGGCGGCGAAGGCGACGGCACAGGCAACGGTTGATGCCCGGATGCCTTTGTAAACTCCGCAGAAAAATTTCCCGTACATATTTTCTACCTCCTATCGCCGGTCAATCGGTGCCGTGGGCAGCAGCTCTGCCCACTCTAAAACCACTGTAAACTCCACGGGTCTTGGGTCAACCACCAGTAAACTATCCAATTCGCTGGCCCGGGAATGGAGGTGGTCGGTTTTTACGGAGATGGACCGCGGGACTACGGAAAGCAGATGCTCTTCCAACGCATTCATAAACTTGCGGAATGTGGCCGTGTGGCAGCAAAACTTCATTTGGAAAATGTGGGTTTCGCCGCCAAAAATGGGACGCAGGGAAGCCACGTTCCTCCCGTCAAAAAGGTCGTTAGGATTCTGGCTGAGCTCATTGGCATCCTCACTTTCCCTTGCAATGCTCAAAAATCGCAGGTCACCGGAAGAAGATTCATAGAGGATACGGACAAGGACGTTAATTTTATTTAATTGTCTTTGCCACAGAGAAATGCCCTCATTGGAAATCTTCCCCTGCTGCACCATATCGGAAAAACCAAAACATCCCTTTCCCGGCAGGGCAACGCGGTGGCGATCCGCCAATGCCCGCAGATCCTTCTCCGATTCCAGCACGTTGAAATAGAACTCCGTTGGGCCTAAAGGCTTCTGAGCAAGTTCCTCCAGCTCGTTGCGCTGCCTGGGACCGATTGCCGCTTTAAATTTTTTTGCATAGCCCTCCAACTGTTCCCGGAGGCGTGGCAGGTCCTTTTCATCCCGCATGGCCCTCCGGGTTCGCAGTAGAACAAGCTCGGAATAGGCGTTGTCGCATTGCCATTTCAAGTTTTCATTCCGGGAACGCAGACGGCGATGGCCGCAGCAAAACGCAGCCGTCAGAGCAACGAAGGCCAGAGCAAAAATTTTGGAGGCAATCCTTTTCCATCGAATCTGCTTCATGGTGCCTCCCTAGAGTTCGTTGCGGCGGAGAATCAGTCGGCAGCGAAATGGCTGCAGGTATCCCTCCGAGGGAGTAAGTGCTATGTCCGCCACCTCGGCAATGCTCTCCGTGTTCCTTAGCCGCTGGAATAATCCATTGATTTGTTCCACAGTTTTGGCCCCGGCTCCGCTCTGTTTCGGTGTACGTATGAGCGCATAGCCCCTGAGAGCAACGGAAGGAGATTCTCCTCCAACGGCTGTCTCGCGCGGATTTGTCATGTGAAAATCCTCCAGCCAAATATCCTTCGATTCCCCCATGGCCTCCTGCAATTCCGCAAAAAGACGCAGCCAACTCTCCTGGCGCCGCCGGATGAGATCGATGCGATCAAAGTTCATGCGCATCACCTCCCGCTGGGAATCCAGTGCGTCCATTTGCAGGGCAATAACCTTCACCTTAGCCTGCCGACCGCGGATATCTTTCAGGTGGGACTCCAAAATTTGATTCTGGGAAAACCTATAAATCGAAGAAAATCCAAGGATCGCCCAAACAAATAAAACGAGGGCGGTGGCCAATCGGTAGTACTGGGACCTTTGCCTCCGCCGCAGTACAAATTCCGGCAAAAACGCGGCCATTGCTGTCTGGGAACCGAGGTCCCCTCCAATGGTGCCGAGGAGCCGCATCCAGGTAAGATCATCTATTTCGCCGGCAATTTTTTTGGAAGATCTCGTCATTTTTATCGTCATCCAGGGAGCCATACGCACCACCTGGGTCTGATGTTGCTGCCCAAATAAATCCCGCAGCCTCTCCGAATCCGGTGCACCGGAGCAAAGATACAATTTTTCCATGTGCCTGCCGCCGAAGCGGTGGATATACTGCAGCTCCGTCTTTTCAATTTCTTCGGCAAGTACCGCAAAAAACCGCTCCCTTCGACCCTCAAATCGCCTTCGCAGAGCCTCATCGTCGATTTCTTTTCCAGCCAACCAGGTGGATAGGGCATCCAAAATGACCTCCGGACTTGGGCCGTCGGGCTCCTCCCCTTCGACGGGAGCGCACAGTTGCTGCCAACCGCAGTGGACATAGCGCATGTAGGGGCGAACTCCTCCCGTAAAGGTGAGCGAGGAAACCGCATCCCCAAGACATAGCTGCAGGGCCATTTCCTTGGAGGTGTGCTGTCTAGCGGTAAAAAAATCTGCCATTAGGGGAGGTGCTGCTCCGTCGGGGAAAACATCCATTGCAGCCAGAAGGTCGAATAGGGGAGCCAGCGCCGCCTTCCGTTCGGCAAAAATATACCCCCCGTGGCCCTCGCCACCGCAGTCCAAAAAGTCCCAGGAAAAATCCTGCTCCTGGACGGGAAGATCCACTTCCAATGCCTCCGCAAGGGTCTCCCGCAGCAAGCGCCGTTCAACCGGAGGAACGGTAATCCAGCGGAGCAGCGGCGAAAAATGGGGAAGCACGACGGAGCAGGGGTGTTTGCGAAATACATTTGGCATCAATGAAATGGCATTTGAAACCGATTCCCACCATCCGGAATCCCCAAAGTCACCGCTTACGGGTGCGCGGTAGAAATTTTGCAAACGCAGGACGCCGTCCCGCAATCGGAGGTAGAGCGCTACAACGGAGCGACGGGTAACGGCAATGGCGCAGCGGCGCCCTCCGCCCGATGGATAGAAGGGTGAACAACCACCCTCACGTCCCTCCTGCCCGCACCCCCATACCACGCTATGATCTTGCCGTCCAAGGGAGGATTGTAAATCGCAAAGCACGATTAACCCAAAAATTTTCAGATCAATTCCGCCGGAGTTAGTCCCTGCGAAGCCGCTGCAAAGCGGCCAACTCGTTTGCAAGACTTTTAAAGCAGGAATTTTGCAGCTGGCATAAAAAAGTTCCGGAAACGTCGTCTATGAAAAAACAACCCTGAAACCGGTGGAGCTGATCGGGATCGAACCGACGACCTCATCATTGCGAACGATGCGCTCTACCAACTGAGCTACAACCCCACGGACATCCCCAGAAGGGCCCGGTGCAATTTTTCGTCAACGCAAAAAAAATTTGCCAGGGAATCGCCTCCGCGACTAAACTTGCGTCTATGATTATATCATTGCTTCGAGTTTCCGTCGTTTTGGGAGTTTTTCTTTTGAAAACGAAGGTCTTCGGTGTAGCGGAAAGGACGCCGGAGGTATCCATCATCATTCCCGTCTACAACGTGGAACGTTACCTTGCCAGGGCGCTAGACAGCGCCGTCCAACAGACCTTTCGGGACATCGAAATAATCTGCGTGGACGACGGTTCCACGGACAATTCTCTGGAAATTCTCCGCGAATATGCCCGACGGGATCCGCGCATCACCGTCCTGGAAAACGGAACAAATCGCGGCATTTTTCACACGAGAACCCGGGGAATTTTAGCCTCCAGCGGCCGCCACATCCTGTTCCTCGACTCCGACGATGAACTGGCCCGCGACATCGTCGAAAGGGCCCACGTCGCCGCCGCGGAAACGGGTGTTGACGTCGTTCGCTTTGCCGTAAAATGCGTTGGAAGGTCCATCCCAAAGTGGGTTGGGGAAAAAAAGTTTTCCAATGCCACGGAAATCATTCCGCCGCCTGCCGCCGGGGCAGGTGGCCACTGGGACCTCCTAGATGAAAATCTAATCAGTGCCTATGCGGGCGTTGGAGGATTTTTCCGCGGAACTCTGTGGGGCTATCTTTTCACTAGGGCTCCCGTCCTATGGGCAACGCAACTTCTACTCCATTTCTCGGAGACCAGATACCTTAATTTCTTTGAAGATAATCTGCGCTTCGTCTTCATCCTCGAGGGATCCCGGGGTAGTCTTTCCATCCCCGACGTCGGTTATTTCTATTTCACTGGCATAGGAATCTGCGGGGACTCCGGAAAAAATGTTCTTTCGGCCGCTTTGCTTAAATCTGCCAGTCTCTCCATCGCCATGCAGATTGCACTCGAAGAAATAAAGCTTGGCAATTTTGAACACATGGCGCTCCTGCAGCGGCGCCATCCGGCGCCGCTGTTGGAGTATGTCCAAACCATTCCCGTGGAGGAAGGAGTTGATCTTTTTGCCAAGTATCTGAGTGGATTTCCCCGGAAAAAGCAATTGGCAATTGCCCGTGAAACACGGGAGAGATTTCCATCCTGGTACGGGGTCATCCATCGACTCAGCAAAATTCATCGGCGGTCTTTGGCGGCAGCGAAAAAACAGCCGCGGTGTACATGGAGAACTCGTTAAGTTGCATTTTCTTGCTCCCGAAGTTCTCTAAGCCGATTCACATCGGCTTCGGTAAATGTCTGATTTTTTGCGAGTGCAATGCGAATCTTTCCCGTGCCATGTAATTTCGCGATTTCTTTAGCCTCGTTCTGAAGGGCAGCATAGATATAAGATATCGTTGACAAAGCATCATCTGCCTTCTCTTTGGTCGTATTTTCAGGCAAGGAAAACATTCCTTCTACTGGTGTCCCCTGCAAGGTCCTAGTAAATCTAGCCGCTCCACCGTCGCCATCGTCGCCTGCGCCTAATTCGTCCGGTACGTCGGAAGCACTCCATCCGGAGATGGCATCCAGAGTATTTGGAAGCGTATCGGCCACCTTTCCCCGAAGCAATTCGAAGGCGACTTCCTTGCTAACTGCTTTCCCGGATGGAGATAGGCATAATACGTTATTTCCAGCCATGAATGTGTCCCACATTTCCCCGCATGTATGCGTCCTATTCTTAACGGTCAAAGGCTTATCAATTTTAGTATTTCTAATTTCTTGCCTAATGGAGTCCGGCGTAGGGTTGTGTGTTGTGGCTCTTCCAATTGCATTAAATGCAGTACCGAGAAGCGAATCGGACGTCTCACCAACATCTTTGTCTTTTTCTAGAGAGCCAGGCTTAAGAATATTTTTAAACACTAAATGTTTCACTCTAGGGCTGGGCTGCAGAAATTTGGAAAAATTAACTTGCACCTTCCGTCCATCGGGAATTTCTATCGAGCGGGCACAGGCCTTCACCGTGGCGTGGGCCACGTTTTGAAGGAATTTTTTACAAAATTCTTTTTCTTCCATGCCGTCGACCAGGCTTCCGGAACCAGAAAGGCTCTCATAGAGATTACGCACCGCGGATTGCACTTTCTCATCAATCATAAGAATCTCGAATGCCTGTCCGGCAAATCCGTTAATGGGAATTTTCTGCGCCTCAGCCCTTACCTGAAGTTCGGCGGCGCTGGATGCGCGAGCAACGATATTTCTACGCAATACTCTCCGCGGCCGGGCTTGTTCGGGCCGGCTGATGGGGGCCCCGGAAGGGACCTCACTTTTCGGAGGGTCAGCAACTTGCGCCCCATCCGCCGTACTGGGGTTATCGGCATCGGTCGCGGAAGCGGGGGCACTTTCGGCCGCCACTCCCTGCGACGGGGTTTGGGTGGTCGGCTTCGCGGATTTGGGGACGCACTCATCCAGCAATTGCATAAATTGCTCACTAAGTTTTGCATCGGAAGTAAACACCCGAGCGATGAAACCCGCACATCCGGAGAAGCAATTTTTTACCTTCTCCCAAGGCGTACTTGCTCCTTCTGCGGTGGAAATTTCCGTTTTTATGAATGCCGTAAGATTCGCAGAAAGCGGGTCCGTACTTTTTTCCCTAGCCTGGAAACTCTCCGCCACCCCCCGTACCTTGCCCTATTAAACGCTGAAACAGCAAACCCCATAGTGCCTGGAGTATGTTTAAAATCTCTTCGCAGGGCAAGAAAATTAAATCCGGAGGTCAATCCATCAGGTGCTTTCAAAAGGTCTTCTAATATTTCTAAGCCAAAAGCGTCTATTCGGCAGCAGATGCCTTTGGATGTATTCCATTGCGCGGAAATGGTCTTCCGGCTTTAGGGTTCCCCGGTTAACGCAGGCGGTAAGCTTCGCCGACACTCGGGCCGTAAAGACATCAACGGCTTCCTGCGTTGCCATCACGAGAGGGTCGCCCGATCTGAATTTTGGTAAGATTGCCTTAACTACGTTTATTACCAGTAACGCCGGTCCTTTGCCATCGCGCATATACCATGAATTTTCTCTGGGTTCCCTGTGATTACCAACAATTACACCCCGATGGAAAAAGTCTAAAAACCTAAATTTATGGCCACCATGGCAATCGTAACCACCGCTTTGGCAACGGCCCAGACGCGAAACCTGGAAAAATTTTCACCCACAAGTTTTTTC
>JAITOA010000015.1 GCA_031290195.1 Puniceicoccales bacterium
ATCGGCGCCGACGGGAAAATCCCCTGGCATATTCCAGAGGAGTTGCGACTTTTCCGCTCCCTAACCATGGGTCATACGGTCATCGTCGGACGGAAAACTTTCCAGTCCATTGGGAAACCGCTGCCTGGACGTAATAATTGGGTTCTATCCCGCCGTGAACCGTCCCCTAGATGGATTGTCGACCCTACCACCGTCCGCTTTTTTTTCTCTGCCGAAGAGGTTCTGGCAGCCGTTCGCGGCGCCGAAGTCGGAAAAGAATTCTGGGTCATCGGCGGAACAGAAATTTACCGATTATTTCTTCCCCATTGCTCGGAGGTCATCCAAACGGTAGTACCCAAGGACTGCGTCGGCGATGCTCATTTTTCCATGCCGGAAGACTTTGTCCGTGGAGAACTCCTCGTTGCGACGAAAGATTTTATGACCCATCGCTGGACCCGGGAAAAGCGAATGGAACAGACTGTCGGGATCCTCTAATTTTTTTCATAGGTGAATGGAAAAACTTTTTCTATCGAAGCGCCCTATTCTTCACCGTAGAAGGCAGTGGCCGTCCTTGGATCCAAAACCACTTCCTCGGTGAGGATGACGCGGGTGACATTTTTTCTCTGGGGCAACTCGTAGAGCACATTCAACATGACTTTTTCCATGATGGCCCGGAGTCCACGGGCGCCAGTTTTTTGCTTCAAAGCCTCCCCGACGATGACCATCACAACATCGTCGGGGACGGAAAGTTCAACGCCTTCCATGGCCAGCAATTTCTGATACTGCTTAAGCAGGGCGTTCTTCGGCTTTGTGAAAACGTGGAACATGTCCTTCTCTTTCAGTTCGTCCATTGCTGTCACCACTGGTAGGCGTCCGATGAACTCCGGAATAAGACCAAATTTCACCAGGTCCTCCGGCTGCACCTGCTTCATCGCCGCCGCAGCATCCTCTCCTGCGTGCTCCGCGCGCTCTCCGCTGGGATCGAAGCCAAGAATTTTCACCCCAATCCGCTCCATGATGATTTTTTCCAAACCAATAAAAGCTCCTCCGCAGATGAAAAGAATGTTCTGCGTGTCGACCCGAAGGTACTCCTGTTCCGGATGCTTGCGCCCTCCCTTTGGCGGTACATTGCAGATGGTCCCTTCCAAAATTTTGAGCAACCCTTGCTGCACTCCTTCCCCGGAAACGTCCCTGGTGATGGAGACATTTTCCGTGCGGCGGGCAATTTTATCGATTTCATCCACATAGATAATGCCGCATTCGGTCCGGGACAGGTCGTAGTCGGAGGCCTGAATGAGCCGCAAAATAATATTTTCCACGTCGTCCCCCACGTAGCCGGCCTCGGTGAGAGTGGTCGCATCGGCGATGGCGAAGGGCACATCCAAGGCACGGGCAAGGGTGCGGGCGAGGAGAGTTTTGCCAACTCCGGTGGGGCCGAGTAGCAAAATGTTGCTCTTTTCAATTTCAACGTCATCTAACTCCGGACGGCACAGTGGAGCGCGACCTCCTTCCCCAAGTAAAATTTTCCCCGCAGCCGCCAGCCGCTTGTAATGGCCGTGAACGGCCACCGCCAGCGCCCGCTTTGCTTCTTCCTGGCCAACGACATAGCCATCAAGAAAACCCTTTAAAAATTCCGGAGAAATGCGACGAATTTTTGCAGGCTCGGCGGCAGGCTTTTCCGAGGAAACCTGTGGAGACGCTTGCCCTCCCCCCCTGGGTCCTACGGCATCCGTTGGAATCGCCGTGGATGGAATTTTATCCCCTGCAATGGCATCGAAGCAGAGCGCAACGCACAAATTACAAATATACAACCCATCCGGTCCGGCAATAAGCTTCGCCACCTCCAACTGGGAACGGCCACAAAAAGAACAGTGCTGAAGGGATCTCGCCATGGAAAATTTCCTCTGCAGTGCTAGAAAAATTCTTGTCGAAGGCAAGGGGAATTCGTAGTTCCAAGACGGTGAGTCGTACGACAATGAAAAACGTGGGATGCATTTTTAGATCCGTTCTCCTTTTGGGTCTGGCGACCTTTCTAGCAAGTTGCTCCGAGTGTAATCCGGACGATAGCCAACTTCCATGGGCCCGGCCCGACAGCTGGGAAGGCGGCTCATTCACCGCCGCAAAAACTCGCCAGCCCTGAGTTCCGGCGAAAAATTTTTCACGGAATACCCGTCCGGAAGGGAGCATGTCCCACCTCCGGTGGGTGTGGATTGATTTTAAAGACTGCCATTCCTAATCCATCAAAGCACGATAGATTTTGTTAGGCAGGAAGAACAACGCGTGGACAACTTTGGCGGTCTTTCCATTTTTCTTAATTGTCCATCCGCGAATGGAGGAGGCACCAAGCACGGGCCAGAGAGAAGCCACGCAAAGAAAATCATCGATTTTTTCGGACCGCGTACCGCCAAACCATTTGGCATCGGACTTTGTAGTGGCACCAACTTTACGGAGGAGCAGGCACAAACCGCAGATAACCAGAGAAATCGGAAGCCAAGCGTAGCTAATTGCCGAAAGAATTAGGAGGCTGGCGACCTTCAGTGGAACCAGCAGCGTCACAACGGCGCCGGCGACGAGAAGGCGGAACTTGCTAGCCCCGGAGTCTGCAAAAACAGACTCTTCCTTTAGATTTGCATAGGCCGCCGCCACTTTCATGGAAGCATAGTCAGAAAAGGAGACAGATTCGTCAAGTATCATACTCATAACTGGATGATCTCAAACCGAAAATGGTCCCATTGTCAATAAAAAAACATCTCCAGACCGCCGGCGCCAGCTAGCGCAGGGCGGCGGGCACTTCCGCGGCGGCAACTGAACCAATTTTCTCAAAGCCACTGAACGCGTGGAGTAAAATTGGGGACCCGGTGGCCGCCAATGGATCCGCAAAAAAGTCCTCGCCATCCGTCGGGAGTCTCCGCATAGTGAGGAAACGCCATGGAGAACAGTCTTGTTTTGGATTTCAGCTTCCGGGCAATGATGCTGATGCTGATCCTCTCCCTGCCGTCGATTCTCGTCGCTACGGCCGTAGGGCTCATGGTAAGCCTTCTACAGGCCCTGACTCAGATCCAAGAACAAACTTTGGGTTTCACGATGAAATTAATTTCCGTGGTGATCGTGTTGCTCATGACGGCCCGGTGGATGGGATCGGAGGTGATATCGTTCACCCAGTACCTTTTTTCGTATTTTCCGACGATGATCTAGCGGAGCCATGGGAACGCTTTTCTACGAACTTCGCGCCTTCTACTTCATGATGGTCATCGGCGTTGTGCGGATGACCTCCGTCTTTGCCATGCTGCCGTTTTTCGGCAAAAAAAATGTGATGGGTATGGGGCGTAATACTTGGATTCTCGGAATGACTCTGTTCGTGTATCCCATTTTTGCCAAAGACTTTGTTAATCCAGATATCCAGCTAAATGCAATCATTCTGCTGTCCCTCAAGGAAATTGCCATTGGGAGTATTCTGGGCTTCCTCGGGGCCTTCATTTTTTTTGTCGTTGAGGGAGTTGGAAACCTCATCGACGTACAGAGGGGGGCCTCCGCCGCCTCCCTTTTCAGCTCCTTCAATGAGAGCCAAACAACGGTCACCGCGGATTTTTTCGTGCAGATTGTTCTCCTGCTTTTTTTTCTCACCGGCGGGTTTCTGGAATTCCTCGCCATCATCTACCGCAGCTACGTGGTCTGGCCCATTTTTTCCTTTGTCCCCAGCATCAGCGGCGGTTTGGCCTACTATTTTGTTAATTTTATCAGCGACTATATGACCGTGGTCTTTGCTCTTGTGGGCCCCATTCTCTTCACCCTTTTTCTGGCGGAATTTGGCCTGGGAATGGTCAACCGCTTTGCGCCACAGCTGAATGTCTTTTTTCTTTCCATGGGCATTAAAAGCGGTCTGTCCAATCTGTTCCTCATCCTTTACATGTACTACCTACTGGGTTTTTTCGAGAAGTACTTTTTCCAAAAGAGCAAGGTTTTGGAATTTTTTGCGTCCTTTTGGAGGTAAACCACCGTGGCAGACAGTTCCGAAGAAAAAACTGAAATGCCAACGCCCAAGAGGCTGCGGGACGCGCGGAAAAAGGGACAGGTCGCCTACAGCAAGGATTTTACTTCCACCCTCCTACTGGTTGGAATTTTTGCCTACATTGGCTTTAAATGGCAGGGGGCCGTTCTGGCGCTACGGGAGTTCCTTGCCTTCCCCGCTCGGTTTTTCGCCGCCCCTTTTCAGGCAGGACTCGACGCCGTCATGGAGGTCTGCCTGCAGGAAGTCATGGACCTTCTGCTACCCCTCCTAGGCATCGCGGCAGCATTCGCCATCGTCGGTGGGTTCATGCAGGTGGGGGCCCTGTTTTCCATGCAGCCCATCAAGCCGGACATTAAAAAGCTCAATCCCATGGAAAAGCTAAAGCAAATTTTTTCCAAAAAAAATTTCTTCGAATTTCTCAAATCGACGGCCAAGGTGATTTTTCTTGGAATTCTCATCTACAAGCTAATTAAGAATCAGCTAGGTGCCATGATTCTTCTTCCCTATGCGGGTGTGGCTGGGCTTATGGCCACCATCGGTCCAGTGATGAAAAAATTTGCATTCCTTGTTATCTTTGCCTACGTGGTCATGGCCGTTATTGATATCTTTTACCAGCGCAAATCATTCACTAAGAAAATGATGATGTCGAAGAGTGAAATTAAGCGGGAATACAAAGAAATGGAAGGTTCTCCGGAAATTAAGGGACGCCGCCGCCAACTACAGCAGGAAATGATGAACGAACCACCTGCCCAGAGAACGAATCGTGCAAATGCCCTAATTACAAATCCAACTCATTTGGCCATTGCCATTCTATACGAGGAAGAAGCGACACCACTTCCGGTGGTTTTGGCGAAGGGGGAAGGTAAATTGGCCGAGGAAATGATTAAAGTCGCCCGCACCATGGGCATTCCCATCATGCGGAACGTTCCCCTCGCCCACGCCCTCATGGATGCCGCGGAAGTATTGGAATTCATCCCATCGGAACTACTGGAGCCGGTCGCCGAGGTTCTGCGCTGGGTCGCTGACCTGAAAGAGTCCGGGGAAAGCAACATCGAGGTGGACATGGAGCGGGAGGAGATGGAAATATACGGGGGATGAAAGAACACTACCTCATCGTGGCGAACGGCGACGTGGAATTTTCCTCTGTCCAGGAATTGCAAATGCTATCCGAAAATCGCCGGGTCATCGCCCTCGACGGAGCAGCAAACTTATTTTACAAACTCAACTTACTTCCATCCGTGGCCATCGGTGATTTCGACTCCCTTTCAGTGGAGGCAGAAAAATTTCTCCGTGCCGGCGGAGTTCCCTTACTTTCTTCCCGCTGCCAGGAGACAACGGACCTGGAGAAGGCACTTGGTCACGTGGCGAGAAATGCCGCGTCGGCGGTGGTGATCCATGGACTCGGCGGTCGCCAGGACCACGGGATGGGCAACGTGTTCTTTCTTAAAAAATACGCCGCACGGGTCCCCGATCTATCCCTCCTAACGCGCCACTGCCGTCTAATTTACCGGGAAGATACCTCAGAAATTTTCCATGTCCCCTCCGGTTCTCCCTGTGGATTTTTCGGATTACCGGCGGCCACCGTCACGTCGGAGGGCCTTCGCTACGAGATGCGGGATTACCGACTGAAATTGGGACATTCGGAAAGCATTGCCAATGAGTCAATGGGTGACAATTTCCGTCTGCACGTCCGCGGCCAATGCCTGATTTCCTTGGCCGCACCGTATTAGAAGGCCGTGCCGATGCGGAGACCACCCGACCAGCCGTCCCTGGCGCCCGCCGTTGCCCGGATGCCGCCGCTGAGGACCCAGCGGCCGGAGATCTTTCGGTCCACACCCACTTCGGCGAAGCCGCAATTGCGCCGGTCATCGCCGACCTTTGGGAGGGCCATTGCTCCGATTATTCCTCCGATTCGGCCGTCAAACTCGTGTTCGAAGCCGATGCCGCAGAAGGTATTTCCGCCCAGTGGTCCACGGGAATAGCGCAGACCCAGCTGGCCCCGGAGGGAATTCACCGCATCGACGTGCAGCTCTTCGCCTCC
>JAITOA010000045.1 GCA_031290195.1 Puniceicoccales bacterium
TTTAATGAGTCTTGGAAGTCGGCGCAAAATGGCGGAATAACTCGTCAAATTTGGGAAAACTCTCTCCAAAATTCCACGCCCATCACCGCAGTAAAATGCCTTGAAATCCTTTCTGCGACTCAAAAGGAAGTAGATGAAGATGGTGAGCACAGCGGAAAAGGACAACCGGGGTGGTCGACCGGGCCCCTTTTCAAAAGCAAGCTGATTTTGCTTGCAAAAACCGCCAATTAATTCAAATAATTTCACCAGAGTTAGTTTCTTTGAAACCATTGTAAGGGACTAACTCATTTGCAAAATTTTTAAAGCAGGAATTTTGCAACTGGCATAACTATATTATCGTCGATGAACTTCTTAAACTCGCATGGGAGTTTGCTGTCGTCTGAGTCTTGACCAATATTTGAATGTATCGTTTCTTTGAGACATAGCAACTGCCTGCGCATGACTCTGTCGCTTTCGGAAATAACATGGTCACTTGCCGTTAGTTTTGGGATACTAACTCCGAGACTAATCCAAATATTATCAGGATGAGCAATAGCTTTCCCTGAAAATTGCTCGTTAAAATATTTCGCACGTAGTTTGGCAATGCGATTATAGTAGATCTCAATGTGGAGCTGCAATAGGTAAAACACATTCTGCAATTGTACGTCCGCTGCGAACCTAGATGCTTCTACTCCACGAGACGCAAAAAGAGCTCTGATGTGTTTTTCAAGATCAACATATTTCATCATTCGCTCCGTTAGTATCTGTGGGTTTCCCTCCATTTGAATTTCTTCAGAAACATCTGGTGGAAGCAGTGCTCCGAGTTCACGGAGTAAACCAATACGTTGCACGGCCTCCAATGGCACAAATTCGAAGATGTTTTTCGGATACTCCATCGCCGACACCAGACAACTTATTTTGCCTTCGACGGATTGCTCTCCATGAAATTTCCTGCGAAATACGTCCAATTCGGCCACAAGGTCCCCGGGAATTCTGCCTGCATTTTCAATTATCTCTTCTTCGCCATCGTCCTCTGCAGAGGTAATTTTTTTAGACATTCCCTGCGGTGGTGTTGCCTCGGTCATATCTCCGGAAATGGATTTCCAATCGGCGTCATACTTTTCAAAATTTTCCAATAGAAAGGTGTAAATTTCCTCAAATTTTGCGCGTGCATTTTCATCGGCGTTGGCAGGAATTAATTTGCGCAAATATTTATTAACATAGCGAATATCTTCCTTCAGCATGGATTTAATCTTGAATATATTTCCCTTTTCCTTGCCTTTTATTAGTGATTCTAATAGCAGCACTCGCTGAATAAACAGAAACACTCGCATTTTTAAATTTGAGCAATTTATTTTTTCGACTAAATCACCTTGTCGACAACCTTTAAGGAAGGACATTGCGCATGCGACATCAAAATGTCGAATCAACGAAACGCTGGTTTTTTGGAACCCAGAAAATAATTCACACACGCATTCGAGATCGTCCAAGGATTCCATTTTATGGGCCCAAAAGGCAGACGAGGACGCGAAGATTTTTTTCCTTGCTTCTTCTGATTCTTTAGAGTCCAATAGAGACTTCTCTATGTTTTTGATGAATTCATCTCCACTAAACTCTTCTTTGCGTTCATAAAAACCTGTACTAAGAATTTCAATGACCTCACTTTCGCCCACATTAAAAACAATTGGAATTTTCTTGCCGTTCAAGCACATCGATATGCCCGTGTTGGACAATGAAAATGTACAATCGCCATTGTAGATAATGCACCAAAACGAACTTTTTGTTTCGTCTGCACTTCCATTTGTGAAAAAATATTCTTTAGGTCTTTTTTTTACATTTTCTAGGAACATACTGGTTTGGTCTAAGAGAAATTTGGCTTGTTCTGAGTGGAAATTGGCTGACTGTTTCCCGTAATCATGTCGCTTTTCGTTTCGTATGAAAAATTTCCCATGCAATTCCATTATTTCAGAGCGAAATTTCGCGCCATTTTCTTTGCCGAAAAACAATTCGCAACAACCAGTATGGATTGGTAAATGGCTATTTAAATTCTCCATTTCCTGAGGAAAACATAGACACCACAGTATTTCTGCAAATCCCGATTCGCCACAATGACCAGCGAGTATGACTGAATCACTACTAAAATGTGTCGCATTTGTAACGTCTGCTATACTTCTAGAAAAAGTCCCTCTACCCGAATGTCCTACATTCATTCCATTGCCCAAAACTAATTAGAAACCCCGATGGAAAGTTCTTTTTTCTCGACTACGGAGAGGCATAGGCGTTAGCAAACGCTTATGGGAAAAAACTAGCGTTCCCGGAGATATTCAAGCGAATTTGCACTTTTTGCGAGATAAATTTCTGCAATTTTCTGCAATAGATGTCCGGCCTCCAATTTTATCATTTCAGCACCTCCTAGCGTTGATCATTTTTTGCAACTCTCAGATATGCATTATTTTAAAATATTTTACCACGGACCGCTGCGTGAAATTTTGGCAAGATTCTCCCCAAAATTGCCCGAATATTCCGGCATCTTGGTGGTGCGCCTGCTTGCTCCACTTTTAATGTCCCCGACCGAGTGACTTGCAAAATTTTCGAAGGGATTAGGGGAATTGCCCGCATTGAGAGTTTGACGCAAACTCCATCCACGCGCTTCCACTAGAGTGCAATACAAAATCACACCGGGCAAAAATAGACTCGATACACTGTCCAAACGAGATCCACTACTAGCGCGAGTGGATCCACGAAAAAGTCACGACAAAACACCCCCTGGGCAGTCCTTTTTCCGCTGAATTCCCTAAAAATGACGAACAATAGACGTCGCAGAAATTCGACACGGAAAAGGAAATGAAAAACCTGGCCGCAAGACTTCACTCAGCGCTTGGAGAATTGGAAGCGCTTTCTGGCTCCCGGTTGCCCTGACTTCTTCCGTTCCTTCATGCGGGGATCTCGGGTTAGCATTCCTTCCTTCTTAAGTGCTAACCTCATTTCCGGCTGCATGGCAACGAGCGCCCTGGCAATGCCGTGTGAAATTGCTCCAGCCTGCCCCATGGACCCTCCTCCCTCAACGAGAATCCGAATGTCTACGAGCCCATCCAGTGCAACGAGTGAAATTGGGCCAAGGACCACCCTTGAAAATTCTTCCTGCGAGCAATACTCCGCCGCTGGCCGATTATTGATCGTAATTCTGCCAGTTCCTCTGGCCAGACGCACCCTGGCAACGGCCGTTTTTCGCCGTCCCGTTCCTAAAAATTCCGCCGTCGCCGTCGCTGCTTCCATGGAAATTCTCCTATGCTTTCTCCGGATTCTGGGCCCCATGTTTGTGAGTTGGACCCGCGTAGACCTTTAGCTTTTTCATCATTTCATCCGCCAGACGATTCTTTGGAAGCATTCCGCGGACGGCGTGCTCGATAGCATATCTCGCGCTACGGCGACGCATTTGCCCGAGGCTGCGATAGCGCTCGTTGCCCATGTACCCGGAGTAAAACATATATTCTTTGCCCGTGTCCTTATTCCCGGTAACTGCTACCCGCTCTGCGTTGACAACGACGACGAAATCTCCCGTATCCACGTGGGGAGTATAGGTTGGCCTGTGGCGTCCGCGCAGGATATTCGCAATGCGCACGGCCATTCGTCCCAAGATCTCTTCGCTGGCATCAAACAGAAACCACCGCTTCCCCTGCGCCCCGTGCTGTTCTTTTCTAGCCCAAGTAATACCCATCGACCTAAGTCCTCGAAAATAGAAACGACGCTGACCGACGGCCAACGACATCTAAATTTTAGAGAAGGTCGCCAAGTCGACGGGGAAGTCAAGTCTTTTGCGGAATTTTTTATTGACGAAAAGTGGCCGGCACCTAGGACATGGCCGTCGGGTCGGTAGCTCAACGGTAGAGCAGTGGCCTTTTAAGCCATTGGTTCAGGGTTCGAATCCCTGTCGGCCTACCATAATCCGCATCCAGAAAGGGCTGCAGTAATTTCGCAGGTTTTGCAGGCACTTTTCTAGGGGGAGGGGGAGCAGGGTGTGCACATTTGGGTGGAAGCTGACGCCATATAATCCGGGCAACGGAGAGAATGCCCTAAAAATCTACAGATCGAGCCAGGAAAGAGGTAGGAAAATGGTAAATTTTTTGCGTTTTTAGGCACCTACTAGGCATCGGAGTGAAAAAGTGCTGCGCCTAAATGACCCGTAAAATCGCTCTGGAACCTTGGTGGGGGGTGAGGGACTCGAACCCACGGCCTCCAGCGTGTGATACTGGCGCTCTAACCAGTTGAGCTAACCCCCCCTTCGGAACCATCAGCAATGGATGGCAATTTGCATGTCAACGGTGAACTGGTTCGGACCGCGGAAAATTTTTTGATTCCACTTTTCTTTGGGAATTCCCATTGACAAGGATGTCCACCATGGACAAACTTTTGGCACAAAATGAGCGGGAAGAAGGGTGCAGGTGATGGCGGTGGTCCCCGCTTCCTAATCAGGTTACTCTCCGGACCCCATGCGGGGGCGGAGGTGGAAATGGACGCCCGTGACTCCCGTCTGTGCGTTGGAAGCGGAAGCACGGCGGACCTCGTCCTTGCGGATGCCCTGGTGGCAAAGGAGCATGCCGAATTCACATTGGTAGACGGTAAATTGCTGGTTAAGTCGTTGGGTGGCAAGCTTTTTTTAGATGGCAAACAACTTGTCGACCAGGATCCAGTCGAACTGAAAAATTTCCAATTTCTCACGGTCGGAGTTACTCAGATGGTGACGGGACCGGCGGAAGGGGAATGGCCGCCCATTAACGTTCAAAACGCTCCCGCCCTGGAACAGTTGGCCGATGAAGTTCCCCAGGAGGTGGCTAAGACGGCGGCTACGGCGGCGGCAAACCCGTCTGCATCCCGTGCCATCAGGGAACAGGCGGCAAAAAAGGCGAAAAAACGGCGGCGACTTGGCGTTTTCTTTTTCACTCTAGCCTTGTTTGTCGTGGGGATTATTGCCCTCGCCCTCGCCCCCCAGAAGAAAAAAGTGACGCCGGCAGAACTGGAAAAAATTCTCCAGGCGCAGGTGGCGGACATGAACTATTTTTCAACGGTCGCCGTCCACACGGAACGCGGGCAGATCATCGTTGACGGCTACGTGCCCACCAATCGGGAGTTGCGGGAGTTGCGGACGGCTCTTGCGGCCACCCACCCGGGCATACAGTACAACGTCAGGAGTAACGAAAAAATTGTAGAGACCGTCGAAGAAATGCTGCGTAGCATCGACGGCAGTCTCCGGGTCATTCCCATGCAGGCCGGCGTCTATTCGATCGTCGGCTATGCCTTCAACGGGGACTCCTGGCAAAAATTGCGACCTCGACTGCTGTCCGACGTGGCGGGTGTGCGGAAAATTCAAAATGACGTCATGACTCCGGAAAGGGTTGTCAGTCTGGCCCAGGCAACGTTCAACGAACGCGGGTTACGTAATATAGCCATCGATCCGGAAGCCAACCGCATTTTTATCCACGGAACGATCAGTGTCCTCCAGTCGGAGCAGTGGAAATTGACCGTCGAGGACCTCATCCAAACCTTTGCTGACATCGTCCCTCTGGAATTCGACATACAGACCTATTCTGCGCAGACGGAAACCTCTGGCGGAGCATTCTTTCCTGCGGCAATCCAGTCCATCACCATTAGCTCCAGCGGGCTCAGCTGGATCGCCACCAATGCCGGAAAAAAATATTTTATCGGTTCCTTCCTGCCCAGCGGCTGGCGCGTGGACAGCATTGCCGTTGACGGCCTGAGCCTCAGCCGGGATGGGAAACAGATCACAATGCACTTGGAGGCACTGCAATGAATTTACCAACGTCTCCGGGGAAAAAGACGAAAATATCCCTCGTTCCCCTGGAAGAGGAGCTGCGGGAATCCTGGAAAAGGCGGCAGGTTCTCGACAGATTAAATGGAATTCTTGCGGAACTTCCGGCCATCCTGTCCCACGACATCGAACCGGGCCAGTACGAAGCCCGTGATTCTTTCCGTAGGGCCGTAACCATTGCCCTCGGGATCGTCAAAAATTTTAGGGGTTGACGGCGGGAAAAAATAAACACAAAATTAGACGAGGTTGGTTTATGGGAGGAATATTTAATTCGGGCACCATCTTCACCAATGATGGTGGAAAGGGCTCATCTTTCACGCTGGATAAGCTATACGAATTGCTTGGGACGGTAGTTAACAATCAGGAAATGGAGCTGAATTCCGCCATTACCTCGCTAGCCAGTCAAGGTTCCAGCGTTGACCAGGGCTCGCTGCTACGGGTTCAGGGAATGGTACAAACCTGGGGCGTGACCTCCGGATTGGCCACCGGCACTCTCCGCGCCGCCGGCGATGCACTTACAAAGACGACGCAAAACATCCGCTAGGAGAAGACATGGACGCAAATTCTTCGAAGCAGTACGTTAATGAGATTCCGGAAAAATTTGCAGACATCAAATCCGAATGGTTACAGCTGCTCATGCAAATCGGCTACGTGGCGTGCGGGCAGGGGAAACCCACCGCAGCGGTTTCCATTTTCGAGGCCATTGCGGCAGTGCGACCGAATTCGGAGCTTCCCCTCATAGGTCTGGCTGTGTCCCTTGTGAATTTGGGAAAGCTCACCGCAGCCTGTGACGTTCTCGTGGAGCGATCGGCGAAAATCAATCCCAATAACCAGCTGGCAAAGACCGTTGCCGCCATGATCTTTCGCATGGTAAAGGAGTTCCAGGCCAGCGACATCCTCATCGACGAGATCATTGCGGATGGAACGGACCCGGAGGCAGTAAATTTCGCGAAAAATTTGAAAAATGAAAATTTCATATACCTGCGGTCAAAGGGAAATTAGGAGGCAAAGCGATGGGAGTACCAGTTGGAGCAGTAACGTCCGTTCCGGAACCGAACAAAATAAATAGCAATGGGCAGGCATCACAGTTTGGTTCAGCCCAGATTGGAGACGTCAACCAATTCCTCAGTCAATTGAACGGCGGCGGTGGAGCCGGGAAGACGGCTGGAACACAGCAGGCCTCCGGGGATAACATGCAGGCCAACCTCTACGACAAAATTCTCGCCCCACTGGGTGAATTTCGGTCAAATTTCGATCAAATTCTTAACAACATTGGAGGCATTGTTAATAAGGGGCAAATTGGCATGGCTGACCTGTTTCAAATTCAATTCCAACTAACACAACTTTCCTACATGAATGACCTCACCGCAAAAACCGCCGATAAAATTTCCCAGGGCATGCAGACTCTCTTCAGAAATCAGGGTTAACGGAGAAATGCGCCACCGCGCCGGCCGACCGGTTGCCGTGGGACCACTGGTCATCGGAGGTAACGGGCCCATCGTCGTCCAATCCATGCTGTCCGTTCCCGTCGATTCCACGAATGTCGCCTGCCTGGCGGAGGTGGAGTCGCTGCGGGCCAGTGGGTGCTTTCTCATCCGCGTTGCCATTCCCACCATTTCTTCCTTGGAAAAATTTGCCTTGTTTCGTCCCCGGGTGACCGATCCACGAATTGCCTTCGTGGCGGACCTGCACTTTGGCTCGGAATTGGCCATGGATGCGCTGGACCTCTTTGAAAAGGTGCGGATTAATCCGGGAAATTTTGGCATTCGGAGGACCCCGACACCGGGGAACTATTCAATTGATCTCTTTGATAGAGAGAGGGAAATCGTCGCCGAGCAGGCCCGTCTTTTCTTTGAGAAGGCAAGGAGGTTGGGGAGGGCAGTCCGCATTGGCTGCAACGGTGGGTCCATCGCGGCTCGAACTCTCTGGAGGTGGGGCAACGGCGCGGAAGCCTCCATCGAATCGGCCCTGGAGATAGCTCACTGGGCTCGGGAAGTCCTCTTCCATAGCCTCGTTTTTTCTTTCAAAGCGAGTAACGCGCTGGAGACTATCGCGCTAAATGCGGAGGCCCATGAAAAAATGGAGCAATTGGGCTGGGATTACCCCTTCCACCTTGGGGTAACGGAGTCGGGCCTTGGGTTTTCCGGCCGCAGCAAAAGCGCACTGGCCATCGGCGTGCTCCTTTCTCGGAACATCGGAGACACCGTCCGCGTTTCCCTGGCAGAACCGCCGGAAAATGAGGTGAAATTTGCCAAAAAGCTGGTGGACTTTTGTGGAAAACAAAGCTTTTCGACGCCCCTCCGGCGCAAAATCGCCGTTGCCTCCGGCGGTCAACCGCCGGAGGGCTCCCTGTCCATCGACCCGGTCCCGGAGCCCTTTGACGGCGACGAGATGGTCTTGGAAATTCTTCAGAAATCGTTGGAAGCGAAAGATTTGAAAACTCTACATATCGTCGAAGGCGCAAATTTTCCCGAAAGAAAAAGCATCGCCGAGGAGGTCGTGCAGGCCTGCGGCTGGGGCCGCTTCCACACGGAGATCATTGCCTGTCCCACCTGCGGAAGGACAACCTACCCCGTCTCCGCAGTGGCAGAAACGGTACGGCGACAATTGGGAAATTTTCCCCACCTCAAAATTGCCGTCATGGGCTGCACTGTGAATGGCATTGGGGAAATGGGCAACGCCGACTACGGCTGCATTGGCTGCGGTGGAGGTGGGGTAAACATCTACCGCGCTGGTAATTGCGTCCTTCGAAATGTCCCAGCGGAACTGGCTGCCGACGCGCTGGAACAACTCCTCTTCGAAGATGGACATGGACCATGACGGCGGTCCGGAGTGCTCCGGGCCAGCAGCATTTTTCTTTTGACAGCAGATATCTTTGCCATAAACTTTGGTCCCGTTGGGGATTATCCATGGCTTTGTTGAGGAAGTGGTCGCCGTTTTTTATTTTCTTTTTTGCCATCTTCGGGTCCGGTTGTGGCCGATCTCCCCTCTACTCCAACGTGTCGGAGCGCCAGGCCAATGAGATGATCGCCCTTCTGCGGGGGCGCAACATGACCGCGGAGAAAATTGTCGGACTGGAAGGCACTTGGACGCTGCAGATACCCAGTAACCAATTTGCTGCGGCGGTGGATATTCTCGGTAATTATGGCTACCCGAGAGACGAATTTAGCACACTTGGAAAAGTATTCCAGAAGGGGGGACTAGTTTCTTCTCCGACGGAAGAGCGGGCCCGATTTATGTACGCTCTTTCCGAAAATTTAGCGGAAAATATCAGCCACATCCACGGCGTCGTGACCGCACGGGTGAACATCGTTCTCCCGGAAAGTAATCCCTACACGGAAACGATGACACCCTCCTCGGCGGCAGTTTTCATTTCCTACCGTCCTGGCTCCGGCATCGAAGATGCGGTGCGAGATATTAAATTTCTTGTTACCAATAGCATCGAGGGGCTCAGCTACGACAAGGTTTCCGTGGCTCTCTTCCCAACGCCCGCCGTCGGCGACGTTTTTCTCCCCGAAAATGAAATGGTTAGCATTCTTTCCTTTATCCAAATTACCCGCTCTTCGCTGCTCGCCTTCTGCCTCTTTCTGGGAATTTTAGTGGTGGGCGTAGCCGTCGTTTCCTTTGTTGGGGCCAAGGTAATCTTCGACTACATGTCCGTTCGACACGAGGAGAAACAGAAGGAAAAGAAAAAGAAAAAGAAAGAAAGTGGCGAAGGGGATGAGGAGGAAGCCACCGAAGAAGGTGGCGGGGAGGCCGTAGAAGAAGAGGAGTGATATCTTTCGCGGTGGTTAATGATGGAGCTTGTTGCCGGAAAATGTATTGCTGCCTGGAGAAAGGCATGGAGGGAGAGCAGCGGTCCGACCGTTCGCCTCCTCCGTTTCCTCTACGAACCTGCCTCCCATATGTGGCCCGGTCGACTATTGAAAATTTTTCCGGACCGGAAATGTATTGACCTACTCTCTTCTGGCCGAAGGGGATGGCTGCTATTCAACGACCGCATTCGGGAACAATTGCGGCTGAAGGAAAACTGCGAATTTCCAACTTTCGAGGAGCGCCATAAACTCATCTATGAGCGGGCAGAACTTCTGTTGCGCCTGGAACTATTCATCGGATCCGCTCTTTTTTCGGAGAACGTGCGGCTCGTCGTGCGGCGAGGGAACCTGGATGCTCTGATGGAAAAATTGGGAGAGGAAATTTATTCCTTTGCCCTACGCAAGGCGGTATTTTTCCAAGCCCACGGGCTCCCCGTTCCCCTGCAGGAATTCCAGTCATTGCCGCTTCCAGAACGCATTGCCTGTGCTGGCCGTTGGTGTGTTGCCGCCTGCATCGCAGACCTGCCTGAGGCCATCCTAGAGCGTTTCGCGCTAAAATTCCCGGAAGAAGAAAAATGGAAATTCCCCACTCCAATGGATGGGGAGAGCGTCAGCCAACTGTGGCAATTTGTGCAGAGGGTACTTCGCCGCTGCGGAGAAGGAGGCGCATAATGTGGATCGTTGACAGCGCAAAAAAGAACAACGTTGCGACCGCCAAGCGAGTGCTACGGGCCGACGAATTTCTTTCCATTCGCGGCACCGCGGCACTCATCTCCGAGGCGGAAAAAATTTCCCTGGGAATCATCGACCAGGCAAAAAAACAGGCTCAGGAGATCATCGCCAATGCCCAGGGAGAGGCAAAAAAAATCAAAGATTCGACCCAGGAGGCATTCGAAGCGGAGAGAAAAAAGGGGTTCGAGTGCGGAGCGGTGGAAGGAAAAAAAGCGATGGCGGTGAAGTTAATGGAGATCACCGCGAAGAATGTGCGCAGCTTTGCCAACCTGGAAGAGGTCATCCTGAACATTGTCATGCGCTCTCTGCGCCGCATCATCGGCGAGCTCGACGGAGATGAGGTGGTGCGTCGCGTCGTAGGTAATGCGCTGAAGGTAATCGGAAATCAAAAAACTGCGATTGTCCGCGTGGCTCCGGACCAGGCCGCGGCCGCCAGAGATGGCATTGCAAAAATGGGGGGAGGCGACGGCCAGCTGCCCCTCGTGGAAGTGGTTGCCGACGGCCGCCTGGAAAAAGATTCCTGCATCGTCGAAACGGAAATCGGCGTCGTCGATGCCAGCCTGGAGGTGCAGCTGTCAGCCATTCGAGGAGTTTTGGAAAAAACGTTCTCTTCGCTGTAGGCGCGTGCATAATTGCTTATAGACTCAAATATCTGTCATGGAAAATTTAGCATGACTGCTTAAACGCTTCAACACCGGACAAATGAGCCAAGCTCACCGATAGGTGAGGACAAGTCCCTCGATAAGCTTGGACCAGCCATCCACGAGGACGAAGAGCATCAATTTGAACGGCAAAGAGATGGTCATCGGTGACATCATCATCATGCCAAGGGCCATGAGCACGTTGGAAACAACGATATCTACGGCGATAAAGGGAAGAAAAAGAAGCACACCGATCTGAAAGGAGGTCGTTAGCTCGCTCACCGTAAATGCCGGAACTAGGACAAGAAAATCGGAACTGGTGGTATTTTCCATTTCGTCCTTTGGCCAAAGGCGGGCGGCGGCCCTCAGGAAAAAGCGGCGGCTGTCCGGCGACGTGTGCCTAATAAGAAAGCGGCGCAGCGGTTCTCCAATGGTGTGGAGAAAGTTTGGCAGGTCCCTTATATTTTTCATGGAAAATTCCTGCTCTGTGGCGATGGCCACCGTTTCCTTGCACACGGGGGCCATGATGTACATGGTAATGATGAGAGCCAGGCCGTTCAAAACCAAATTGGGTGGGACCTGTTGAGTGCCCAAAGCGTTGCGGACGAGGCCGAGGACGATGACAATTTTTACAAAGGAGGTCACCATCAGCATGAAAAATGGAGCCACCCCCAGTACGGAGAGAAGCAGAATGACCGAAATTGGATCGTAGTTGAAGAAGTTACTGGGAGCGATGTCCATGGCCTGAAAGTTCTTCTAGGATTGTTGGCCGGAGCCCTTTAGGCTTTCAATTTGTACTCCGATGCGTCCATCCACGTCGACGATGCGGCCGCGACCGATAGTCGTACCGTTTGCCCGTATGTTCACAAATTCGTCGTTGGGTCGGTCCAGGGTAAAAGTATAACCCTCCTTAAATCCCTCAAGGTCTCGCAGGGGAATTCGCGCATCGCCGAGATCAAAAGTTACCGTTACTTCGATGGCACCCACGTCCACCGCTTCTCCCGGCTTTCTCGGCTCCTCTGCTGCGTACTGGACCTCCTTTTGCAACGTTTTCGCCCGTTCGTGGATGGGACTTTCCGGGGCTTCCTCCTGGTCTACGTTCGCTTCTTCTGTTTTTTCTTCCTCTACCTCTTTTTTAGGAGCTTCTTCGGATTCTCCTCCGCCTTCTTCGCCTTTTCCGGTTCCTGCGACGGCCTCTTCTCCGCCGGCTTCGTCGTCGTTGTCCTCTTCCTCTTCTTCTTCCTCCTCTCCTTCTTCTGCGGCGGATTCTTCTCTGTTTTCCCCGTCGTCGCCGTCTTCTTCTTCTTTTTCGGCCAAATCTTCTTCCTCGTCTGCTTCCGATTCGTAGTTCGAATCCTCTCCTTCGGGCTCTGCCACTTCGGAATTCGCAGTTTCATCCAGAGCCTCGTCTTCGACCAAATCCTCCTCCTCGTCGCTTCCCATCTAAAAACCCTCCAACCCCATCAAAATTCTAGGCGCTACAACTTCCCAGTGCAACTGAAAAATGTCAACCCGCATCGCGTTCCCATTTAACCGACCACGGCTCTGTCGACCGAGTTAAAAGTTGTAGCACAGGTGAAAGTGGCCGAAGATTGCCCGCCGCATTCCCGCGCAGCCGCGCACGCCGACGGTCACCTCCAGAGGTCTGATATTTCCCCTGTGAAAATGAACTCCCAGTTCGCAAACGTAGCAATCGCCGGCTAGATTCATGGAAATTGGAGCAAAATCTTCAGAATAAGTGAAATAACCCGTAGCTCCGCGCCCATCGAACTCCCGCTCATAGATAAACTGCACATAGGGAGCCACGCCGCCCATCCCTTCCCTGTCCAGAGAAAAACCGCTGCGCCAGCGGGAAGAGTCCAGTGACTCAGTGGGGAAATAATCCCTGTCATTTGCCAGATGGGCCCATTCATAGCGGCTGTGGAGGGAAAGACGCCAATTTTCAAATTGACGGTCAAAGCCAATGCCCACTCGGCCGGCACCGTCGCGGCAAGTCATTTTGAAGTTTTTTGTCGCACTTTCAATGGCAGAAGGGTCAATCTTTTCGGCTCCCAACAATACAGCGCCGGTAGGTTCAGGGTCAAGGTCACACCTGGCTAGACCGATGCACAGGTCACCGTCGGCAAAAAAACCACTGCCGTGAACAAGTCGCCAGAGAATGCCGATGCCGGCGTGCTCCACTTTACCGCAGACCGTCGTGGAATAGGCCATGTCATCATAGTCAGAAAATATATTTTTATTTTTATTTTTTCCTCCGCCGAACTCTGTGAATGGCCCAATTGCAAAGTACGCATCGCCGAGTTTTTTTTCTATGGCAATGCCGGCACGCCGGGAAAAACTAAGCACATCGACGTCGGCATTGGGACCCGCATCGATGGTGGCCATGCCGCCGGAAACGGCGGTAAAAAGCTTGTGCGACTCCGTCCCAGCGGCGCCCAGGAGAGCTGTCGGCGAATCCCAGATGTCCAGGAGCGAAAGCGCCGCTGCCCGGCTTTGCAGGAGAAATTCCACGTGCTCCACGGGAAGAATCTTTCCCGGCATCCGGCCGACCACTCCAAGGAGAACCATTGCAAGGAGAATGCCGAAAAATCTCCGCCGAAAAAAACACCGGACAGAAAGGGAATTTTTCTCCTGGGGCGTAGAATTTGATAGTATTTTTACTTTTTTTGCCATGGCGATTCCTCGTGCTAATTTTCTAACGCGCCGGAGCTTTTTTTCTAGGGAACGGGCTCCGTCTCCGTTCGCAGGCGAATAATGGTCATCTTTTGCCCATCCTGCCGGCAGTCGACGGCATGGGGCAACAATCCCTTTAGGCAGCGGCAATTTTCGGAAACTTCCTTTCCATTCTCCAGCAGGATGACATCCCCTACGCGGAGGGAACGAATTTCCGACGGCTGCATCTTCAAGGAAGAAACCTGGTTCACGCAGGACTGGGCAATCTCTCCGTAAAATTTGTAGGGTACCGTTGGAAGGCCGCGCAGGGTCTCTAGCAGGCGATCCGCCGCTGATTTCTCCATGGCAATTGTTCCGGAAAGTAGCAGGGGAACGGCCTTTCCGCCGTGGGGATTGGCGCCGTAGAGGGAGAAGGCGAAACGAAAGGGTAGGGAAGTTTCGTTCGCCGTGCTTGGAGTCATGGACACCTTTTTCACTGTCACCGACTGTCCGCACCAGGCCTCCAATGCGACAAAAAACGGGTCTAGTAGGGACTCCAGGAGCATTTTTTGAACGTCTTCCGGGTAAATTTCTAGAGCCAGACAATCCAACCGCTTGTCCATGACCCCGCACTGCGCCAAACTTCCGACGCCGATGCGGAGCAACTCTTTCCCCAGGAGTAGCTCCACGGCCACGGCATCCTCCCGGCCGCCGTGGGGAGATGGAAAGACAAAAAATTTATCTTTGCCGATGGAAATTCGCAGCGGACGAGCCCGATGGAAAAGTTCATTGGCAAACTCCACGCCATCTCCGGAAAATTTTTTGCCCGCCATGGAAATGGGCTGAATTACCCGGAGCTGCCGCCGTTGCCCGCCAATTTCCGCCGTTACTTCCTTCGTTTCCACCGATGATTCCCTAACTCTCTCCGGAGATTATTCGTAAAACGGACACCATTCCAAGAGGTTTCTATCTGTCCTCTTCCTGTTCCCGTCTTCCGTACTCTTCCCGGGCATCCCTCTGTCCTCGGGAGCGGCCCCCAGATCCACCACCCCCGTTTTCCGTCGCCCTTCCCTGCTCCTGGGTCTGAATATCAACTTCGTCCAGCTGCAATCGATTCATCAGCGTGTTTCGCAGCGTCCCCTGATTCTGCTGGATGAGGTCCGCCATTTGCCCATTGGGAGTCAAAAATGCGACCTTCAGCGTGCCGCCGTCCCGGCTAATTTGAACCTGGGATCCGGCGAGGACGGAATCCTTCAAATTGATGTGAATTTCGGCCTTTTTATTGATGGCTGCGTCATTGATGAGGATTTGATTTACCATTTTCGTGGCCAGCTGAACAAAATTCTGGCTGACCCGCGTTGCCGTCGGCGCCGCTGCCTTCGGAGGCTCGACGCCGAAGGGAACGAACATCGCCGCCGCCGGTCCGGGAGGAGGTGTTTCTTCCAGAAAAACCGGCACTTCGATGTCCTCCTCGGCCAGGTTTTTTTTATTTTCTTTTGAAAATGCAACGGGAATTCCGCTCTCCGGTCGCTTTGTCGCGGAAAGCTCTCCGTGGGGACGACCAAGGGCAGCGCGGAAATTCTGCACGTCATCGGCCTTCGGTTGGCTGGATCTCTTTGATTCCGTGCCACCTTCCCCGCCGCGAAAATTTTCCGTCTTTCCCGATATTCCGCTGTTCACTGAATGATCACCCATCGTTTTTCCTCCGAAAAAATTCCCATCTAGCCGTTCCAGCTGTGCCCGTTGGACTCCTAGACATCGCTTTGGTGTTTCTGGCGAACAGCTTCCTCTAACTCCTTGTCGCTGTTAAACTCTTCCAACTTTCTTTGCTCCGCCATCCACTCTTCCCGGTGGGCGTAGAGTTTTTCAAGGTCCCGGTGAGCCTGCTCCATTTCCGCTTTTTTCTCCTCCAGCTCCTTCTTCGCCTTTTCCACGTCTGCCTTCGCCTCCTGCACCCGCTTCACGTACTCCGGTGTCTTCGCCCTCAGCGAGCGAATGTTAACCGCCAATTCGTCGACCGCCCCCTTTCGCACAGCTTGCTTGAGAAGTTTATTATACTGGAGATTGATTTCCTCATCAACCCATTTTTCATAGTCGGCAAGTTCTTTTTCCCGAACAGGGACGAGTTTTTCCGTCTCGGCCACCCTGTCCTTGGCCTTGATCAGCTCCCGCTCCACACGATCCCTCCGCAGGACCCGCACGCGAACCAGGTCTGAAAGGACGTACTTCATGGGCCTCTTGCGCTGGAACGGACTTCGACCCGGGTTACATGCCCACCACCTGCTGCATTTTTTTCACTGTTTGTTCAAAGGTATCCTTCTCCTGGAGGCCCTGGCGGAGGAAACCATTGATGGCATCGATGCGTTCGATGGCTTCGTCCGTCTCCTTGTCATTTCCCTTCTTATACTCGCCGATGCGGATGAGGAGCTCCACCTCCTGGTACTTTGCCAGCATATTCCGCAGTTTTCCAGCCGCTTGCTTGTGCTCCTTGGAAGTAATGGCATTCATCACGCGGCTGACGCTGGCTAGGACGTCGATGGCCGGGTAATGGTTGGCGGCGCCCAATTTTCTCGAAAGAACGATGTGGCCGTCCAAAATTGATCTGGATTCGTCGGCAATGGGCTCCGTCATGTCATCGCCTTCCACGAGAATCGTGTATAGGGCGGTGATGGAACCTTTTTCTGATTGCCCAGCTCGTTCCATGAGTTTCGGAAGCGTAGCGAACACGGATGGAGGAAAGCCGCGACGGGTGGGCGGTTCTCCCGCGGCCAGGCCGATCTCGCGGAGGGCCCTGGCGAAGCGGGTCACCGAATCCATCATGAGCAACACCTTTTTCCCCTGGTCCCGGAAGTACTCGGCGATGGCCGTTGCTCCGTAGCTAGCTTTAAGCCTTTCCATGGGCGTGCGGTCCGAAGTGGAAATGACGAGCACGGTCCGCCGCATGCCCTCCTCACCCAGGTCCTTTTCGATAAACTCCCGCACTTCTCGGCCACGTTCCCCCACCAGCGCAAGAACGTTGATGTCCGCCGCCGTCCCCCGGATGATCTGCCCTAAAATGGTGCTTTTCCCTCCTCCGGCCGCCGCAAAAATTCCCATTCGCTGGCCTTCGCCGCAGGTTAAAAGTCCGTCCAGGGCTCGCACTCCGAGGGGAAGTGGTTTGTCTATGGGGTTTCTAGTTAGCGCATTGGGAGGATCCGCATAGACGGGATAAAATTTTTTTGTCCGCAGGGGACCCTTTGTCTTCACGTCGAGGGGATTTCCCATGCCGTCCAGAACGCGGCCAATGAGCTCATCCCCTACGGGAAACATATGGACCTTACCCGTGGGAATTACCTCCGTGGCCGCGGAAATTCCGGTTAGTTCCCCCAGCGGCGTCAGCAGAGCATCCTGCTTGGAAAAGCCAACCACCTCCGCCATGAGTTCGCCATCCTCCCAGGGAGTTTTTAACCGGCACAATTCGCCAATTTTTACGCTGGGTGCAGAGGCACGAATGATTGTACCCACAACCTGCAAAACCTTCCCCTTCACCTTGACGAGACTCGCGTCGCGGATCCTCTCGTCTAAGGCTTCCGTCAGGTGACCGAAGGATTGGCTGTCCATTGAAGTATCCTAAACTTTTCTTATCTTTCCAGCAAGCGTCTTTTATTTTTAGGTAAATCGCTTTTCCAAAGAAACGATGGCCGTCAGCGAATAGCGTGGGATTGAAAAACGGAGGGAATATACTTTTTCCCCGGGGAAGTTAGCCGATAAGCCCTCCCAATTTTCCCAGGGATGAGTTTTGAAATTGTTTGCGCTTCACGGCGTAGGCAATACCCAGACCAAGAGTCAGTAGCAAAAGGCCGCCGATGGCGGGAAGAATAACCACCCACGCCGTAGAAAGAAAACCAAGAAAGCCAAGTGCAATAGCCGCACCGCAGGAAAGGGCGGAAAGAATGCCGGCGCTGATTGTCAACCATTTTAGTCGATTGGGAGCGGAGTCCGCGCTCATTTTATGGAGCTCATTTAAGACGGAGCTTGCTTCTTCCCGGGTGCTTGGATTTTTGGCCGCTTCCTGTAGAAGTTTAATTTTCTGCCCAACATCCTCTACCACGTTCTGCCCTGTTACCTCTTCATTAACTTTCTTGGAAATTCCATCTGCGGGAATGGAACCGACCTCCCCCCTTGCAGCCTTCGGAGAATCTACGTTGGTTGCTTGTCCTGTCTTGGCGCCGCCTATGGAAGAAGTAAGATAATCCGTTAGTTCATTTTTAAGCTGTAAAACACAGCCCGTGCTGATTGTTAATTGGGTCGGCAGATTGCTCCCATCTCCGGAATTTGACGATTGCTTTTTGTCCAAGAATAGAATCTGATTCAGGCTCAACTTTTCCGAAGGAAAAGCACGCAGAAGGGCCTCATTTTCATCGCTCAATTTGATGGCATGCAGGCGCTTATCACTTAAATTTTCTAAGCTGGATTTATAACGACTGCTGCTTTGCCTACTTGCCATCGCAAGACTCCTTAGTTGTTTATCGCTAATATAATCTTGCAGGACAGTGGAATTTGCTATTATCTTATCAATGTAATAGGGTTCAAAGTTTTCCATTCTATCTTCAGAAGTTAGATACTTAAACATCGCATCTTCGAATTCAATCGGCACATATGAAATATAGCCTGCTATTACATCTTTGGAGATAAATTTTTCGGCATTTTCTTCACTTCCTATGGCCCAACGAACGACTGTTTTTGCATAGTCATAGCCATAATTCAGCTTTGCGAATATTGACTCTAAATTCTCATGGGAGGCTGACGCTAAATTACTGTCCATAAGAAGCAAATTTAAAAGCGAATACATAGTAGCATCTCCACAACCTTTATCACCAAACAAGAAAGTTAAAATGCCATTACGGGTTGATTCGCTTTTTAGCAAAAATGACTTTATTTTAGATGAACCCAAAATAATATCCACACCCAATTCTCCGCGCAGAACTCTTTGAATTTGAATGTCTGCCCAAAATCCCTCATCATCCGGACTTTGCTCCATCGCCCATTCGGAGAACGCAAATGAAACCTTTTTTGCCGAAGTGTGTTCCTTTAATTTTTCAATCAGCTTTTTCGAATGCTCTTTGTCGCTGGGGAATAGTTTCAACAGGGATTTTGGTAATTCATTACATTCAACATCTTTTCCGTCGGTTAGAATGGCAAAAATAGCTTCGAGATATTCATCGGAAAGACCGGAAGCAGCATCGGACTCAACCCAAAGTTGCATTTTTTCGAGAAGTTTTTCTTTATCAATTTTTTTAATCAACTCAATTCCAGCTTCTCCTTCGGGCAGGACGCGTAATTGTTCTTTGCAAAGCTGTCTGCACGCACTCTCATTTAAAACAAATTTTATAAGTAACTCTTTCGGCCCCAAAATACTGTGAAATCGTTCCTGGGAAGCGGCGATTTCGGAGATATC
>JAITOA010000031.1 GCA_031290195.1 Puniceicoccales bacterium
TTTTGATGGGAGCCAACAGCCTCCTCGGAGAGAGTTGCGCAAGGCAAGCCCATTTTTAACGGCCGTTGATTCCGGCGCCCATGCGGCTTGGAGTGGGAAAGTATTTTTGCAAGAGGTCTATTGGATTTTCCTTGGAATCCAGCGATGTCCACAACATCATTTGCATTGAAGAGATAGCGAACGAGCACCGCAATACCGAGCTGTCTCGAAAGCCTGACGGGATGGACGGGGCTCGAATCCGCGACCTTCGGCGTGACAAGCCGACGTTCTAGCCAACTAGACTACCACCCCGGAGCGAAAAAGCCATGTTTTTTTGAGCATAGCCAGGTGGGAGTCAAGAAATTTTTTTAAGAGAAGGTTGAAGAAGTGGTAAAAATCCCTTAGCTTCCAAGTTTACGGCCGCAGAGGATGCGCAGGATTTTTCTTTCATACGGAATTTCGCGGAGCAAAGTTTAGACATTGACCGACACGTTTTTGGCCATTGGCTGGGACGTCTTGGCAAAAATGGAGCGGCGTCCATGGAGATGGGCTGTCCCACGCGCCAGGAAGAGGCAGGACACCGGCCTATGCCCTGGCGTCCTATGTGGCACCGGCGGGACAGAGATCTATTTAGCTACCAAGGGATTGAAAAAACCTAGAACGTCATGCGTCGAAGTTAGCCAATTTGCCGGAGATGCTCGGATGATTCCATTTTTAAATTTCTTGCGGATAGTCTCCGGAACAGACATGATTTTCCCATGAAAAAGAAATGTTTTTTCTGGATATTGCTGGGCGCATTTTTCTTGACCTCCCTGTCCTCGCTGACCTTCGTCCGAAAGCATAGGTGTAAGAAGGATATGATGCAGCGAACATTTGTTATTTTTAAACCGGATGCCATGGAGCAGGGTCTCGTGGGGTCTGTTCTGAATCGCTTTGAAACGGCGCAGCTGAGGCTGGGTGCGGCAAAGATGATACAGCTAGATGAGACCATCCTGCGGCAGCACTATGCCCACCTCACAGACGAGCCATTTTTTGGGAGCATTGTCGTCTACATGAGCTCCTGTCCCGTTCTGATTGCTGTCCTCGAAGGAGAGGACGCCGTGGCCCGTGTCCGGGAAATAACGGGCCCGACGGATTCTGCCGCTGCTCCCCGGGGGACCATTCGCGGTGATTTTGGAAAAGACAAATCCCGCAACGTCCTCCACGCTTCCGACAGTCCGGAAAGTGCCCAAAAGGAAATCAAGCGCTTTTTTAGTCCAAAAGAAATTTTCTAGGCCATTTTCACGGTTTTTCCTCTCTCTTCCGTAGCGTTTGCAGGGAAAGAAGGGTTAGCACTAGGCAGGTGGCTGGAAGGAGCAGTTGCAGGGGGTGCTCACCCAGGGTTTGTGTCCCATCGACGATCATGTTTCCCCAGGAGCTTCCCGGCGGTCGAACTCCGAGGCCTAGGAAACTCAGGAATGCTTCCATGAGAACGGCATTGGAAAGGAGAAGCAATGCATAGTCGGATAGCATGGGAATGAGATGGGGAAGGATGTGATCCAGAAGGATCCTGCGGTGAGACTGGCCAATGGCGCTGGCGGCCAAAACAAAGGTACGGCAGCGAAGATCAAGGGTCCTTGCTCGGATGACCCTGGCGAGGGCAAACCATTCCGTTAGACCGATGGCGAGGCAAAGGACCCCCGTACCGCTCCCGACAAAGACAAGAAATAGAAGCATGAGGAGCGTAACCGGAAGGGCATAAAAAACGTCGACGCAGCCCATGAGCAGACGGTCAACACGACCTCCAACATAGCCACTTATCATTCCAACGGTGGTCCCGATAAAAAGAGCTAGAATCGCTGCAACGGCTCCGACAATCAGAGAAACCTGCCCTCCCCGGAGGAGGCGGAGGAGCAGATCCCTGCCAAGGGCATCCGTTCCCAGCGGATGGGCCAGGGAAAGTCCGGTGAAGCGGAGAGAAAGATCCTGAACGTAGGCAGAGGAATCCGGAAGAAAAGTAACTCCGGCGGAGGCGGACAGCAGCAAACACAACCACAGCCCTTGCCATCGGGAAAAACAGGGCAGTCGCCGGGAGTGGAAGGGAATTTTTTTCCCCATTTTCAGGAAAGAAAAGCATTCATTTGCTGTGCCAGGTCCTCCTTCGTCCGGGAACCGACGAGGGTTTCCGCGGCAACGCCGTCCCGGAAAAAAATGAGCGTAGGGATGCTGCGGATGAAAAATTGCTCCGCCAAGCCCGGGGCGTCGTCGATGTTGCACTTGGCGACTCCGGCACGACCGGCATATTCTTCGGCCAATTCTTCGATGGCCGGGGCAAGAGCCCGGCAGGGCCCGCACCAGGGGGCAAAAAAATCAACCAGGGCCACCCGATATTTTTTTAAAAATGGAGTAAAGGAATCTTCCAAAAGTTCTTCCATGGCCATACGGTAGTTGACGACCAATCGCTGTAAAGGGCCTTCTGGGAAAAGATGTACCCCACCCTAGAATCTTACGCGAATCGCAAAATTACCCCGGCAGGTTGAAAATTTGATTTTCTTGACATTTTCCCGTTCCGTGGCTATAAAACTCCCCTATGAGCAAGACAATCGCCGAATACGCTGTTTCTCCGATCGCCGATGCCTATGAGACGCTGAAAGAAGAGTTCCAGAAAGCAAAAGAATTCAGGGAGGAAAAGCTCCCAGAAGAATCTTTGGGACACGATGACACGAAGCCATCGGGCATGGCCTATCTCGTTTTCGCCGGGACCGTCGTAACGCTGCTGGCTCCTCTGAAAATTATCGGCTGTCTAGTTTTCCTGCTGCTCAACTATGCCTATTCCCCGGTCACCATCACCCTTACCTGCCTGCTGCTGCTCCTTCAAAAAATCGGCTGGGTGGAAAAATTCGGGAATCCTGATGACTTATCAACGGCTGGGAAATGCATTTTTTGGGTTGCATTTTGGCCACTAGCTATTTCGATCCGCATAGAAAATCATACGGCTGAAAGCACCGCTTGTTTCGATAATTTGCACTTTTTACAGGTAATACTTGCGAATTCTTTATTCATCAAACCACCGGAAGACGAATAATCGGATAATGGACAAGGGGAGGGAGCACAATGGGGTGAATGGGGCAAAGCCCCATCGGAATAAAATTCAAGGCTATCGATCTAAGCCACTAGCGTAGCTTTCCGTTTTCCAGAGATACGAAGACCAGCCGTCAATCTTGGAGAAGGCCCTGGGTGTGCAAAAAATTTTCCAACCTGGCCTGGACTTCCTCGCGGCCAAGAACCATCAGAAGGCCGTAGAACCCGGGACCCACCATCTGTCCGGAAACCGCATGGCGCACGGCATGGATGTAGTCACCGGTTTTTAGTCCGCTTTTGTCCGCGAGGCGCCGCACCATTCCTTCGAGCGATTTTTCCTCGAAGGGGCAATCGCCGCGGATGGCTTCCAGAAACTCTCTGATCCGGGCAGCGGGATCACCTGTCTTTGAAATTTTTTCCAGACCTTTCGGATCCCTGGGAAAATCTCTGGAGAAAAAATAGCCGCAAAATCCGGGCAAATCTTCTAGTCCGCGGAGTTTTTCCTGGCAAATGCGGAGAACGGCCCCCAGGTAACCATCGCAGCCATCTCCTTCGGACTGCGGGGAACTTTCGCCGGCGGAGAGCAATCCGGCCGACTGGAGGATCGGCCGCGCCCGGACCAGCAGTTCCTCCGGAGGAAGGGCGCGCACGTACTCGCCGTCCATGAAGGCCAATTTTTTTTCGTCGAAGCGGGCATTGTTGCCGTTGATGCCGTCGATGTCGAAGAGTCGAATAATTTCCTCGATGGGAAGGATTTCCCTATCATCCTTCGGAGACCAGCCCAGCAGGCAGAGGTAGTTGCGGACCGCGGCGGGAATGTAATGCCGTCGCCGGTAGTCTTCGATGGAGGCACCGCTGTCCCGCTTGCTCATCTTTCCGGAACCAACGGTTTTCAAAATTAGAGGAATGTGGGCAAAGGTGGGCGGTTCCCTGCCAAACGCTTGGAAGAGCTCCACGTGCTTACTGGAATTGGAAAGATGATCTTCGCCGCGGATGACGTGGCTAATGTCCATGGCAATGTCATCGATGACGTTAACGAGGTGAAATACCGGAGAACCGTCGGAGCGCACGATGACAAAGTCCTTCTCTTCCAGACGGCGGACGTCCCCACGAATTCTATCCCGGATCAGTGCCGGCTGGCCGGAGACGCGGAACCACACGGCGCCGTCCCTGTCGTAGGCCCGTCCCGTATCCCGCAGCTGCCCGACATATTCCCGGTAAATTTCCCCCCGCTCACTCTGAAAATAGGGCCCGTGCGGTCCTCCCGCGCCTGGACCTTCGTCCCATTCCAGGCCAAGCCATCGCATGCCATCAATGAGGCTGCGGAGAGCCTCCTCCGTGTCCCGCTGCCGGTCCGTATCTTCGATGCGCAGGATAAATTTTCCTCCGCAATGCCGCGCATAGAGCCAGTTGAAGAGAGCTGTCCGTGCCCCTCCAATGTGAAAAAAGCCCGTGGGACTCGGCGCAAAGCGAACGCGGACTGGTAATTTCGCATTCACAATTCAGAGACGGACGATGTCCGGGGTAAGGGAAACGGAGAAGCGGTAGTCGCGCCCTGTCTGCATCTGAAGCGGAAGAAGGCGCACATAGGAGAGAAGGTAGCGGATTTTTCCCGTGTGTGTGCGCATGGCCGGATTCTCACCGACATCCCGCAGCGGCTGCCACTCTCCCTGAAAATCATCCTGTAAAATTTCTGGATTGGGACCGCCTTCGCCCAGAATTGGAATTCCCCGAAGGATGGCCTTCGAGTGGGGAACGGGAATGGCGACCATGTAGCGGAAACCGTCGAGCCGCAGCACCTTCTTCGGACTGTAGACAAACTCCGACCGCACCTTCGTCCCCTGGAAACTCCACCGCACCTTACAGGAAGCAAGTCCGGAAACCATGTTCCCGCCGACCGTTACCAGCTCCGGCTGCTCGTAGCTCCACTGGAATTCGTTTCCGCGACCTAGGCCCGTTCCGATGTTTTTGCCGTGGAAGGACGGGGTTAGTACGTGGCCATTAACGGCCAATTCCGGCAAAAGGATGGGGAGATAGCCGGAGGATGGAGCCTCAAAAATTCCAGAGCAATGGGGATAGGCCAGGTGGGCGCAGGAAGGAGTCCCAACGCCGTCGCAGAGGGGCAGCTGGATGGCAATTCCGCTGGCTGCGTCCCTGTGAAGAAGGAGCCCCTGTTCCCTTCGCCCGCCGGGAGAAAATGGAAGGAACCGGCCTCCCGTCGGCAGTGGAAGATCCTCCACCTTCGGAAAAATTTCCTCCACCTGTCTTCCAAACAGTCCCCAGAGAACCAATTGCCTCGCCACGTCGAAGCATGTCTGGGTCTCCGACTCGTCTTCGGGAATGTCCCTTTCGCTGTCCCGGAGGCGCAGAATTCCCTCCTCCTGGTCAACGTACTGGAAGAAAAAGTTTCTGGAAAAACGGCCTAGAAGGTCCATGCACTGGGCCCTCTGCGCCACCTCCACCCATCCGTCGGCCAGAGAGCAGATAATGGCCGTGCAACCGTAGACCGTTCCCAGGCAGCCCATCGGAGATCCGTAGGCCCAGCAACTGGCATCCCCCTGCGCGAGGAGGGGGAGGAGCCGGAGATATTTCTGGAAGCAGGAGCGGAGGGCGGGAAGGCGCCGTTCCCGCACGTGAACATTGGCGTGCCGCTGGATCACTTCCCTCAAAAAGAGCAGCTGTCCCAGTCCAGAACCGTCGTAGCGGCCGCCGCTTGGATCGGCCGCCGTGCTGACAAAGCCGGCCCCCGGCCCCCGTAAAATTTCATTGATGTGCTGTTCGATTTGCTTGTCCGAATCGTCCTTGTCCGCAAATCCCATGCCGGCCGCAACGACGCCCTGGGCGATGGAAAAGACACGCTCCGAGGGGCCAACGGCCAGAGGACGCCGCATCCACCGGCTGATTAGTGCTTGAATTTCACCGGGAAACTGTTCCCAGACGGCATTCTTGGACCGATTGAGGCCAAGGGTCATGAGGGCCATTGCCGCGTGAACGCAGCCATCCGAACTCTCCGGAGCGTAGTAAAATTGGGATGCAATGCAGCGGGCAGCCGCGTCGACGAGGTCTCCCTGCGGAATGGATCTCTGTCCCGCCAGTGCCACATAGGACGCCAGGGCATGGGCCAGGTGTCCTGCCTCCTCCGGGCGAGTGGGATAGCCCATCTCCATGGCCGCCGCTCCACTTTTGCCAAGACGTCCCAGCCAATGACCAAAAATGTGTCGGGCAATGTCTAAACTTTGCTCCGCGAAATTCCGCATGAAAGAAAAATCCTGCGCATCCTCTGCGACCGTAAATTCGGGAGTCAAGGGATTTTTACCACTTCTTCAACCTTCTCTTAAAAAAATTTCTTGACTCTCACCTGGCTATACCCAGAGAAACAAGGCCTTCCCGCTCCGGGGTGGTAGTTCAGTTGGCTAGAACGTCGGCTTGTCACGCCGAAGGTCGCGGGTTCGAGCCCCGTCCATCCCGCCAGGCTTCCGGGGCAACTCGGTGTTGCGATGTCCGTTCGGTACTTCTTCAATGTAGATGGCGTCGTGGATATTGCTGGATTCCAGGGGAAACCCAATGATTTTTACGCGATTCGCGTTTTATCCATAAACACCCGTAGGACGGTTTTGGTGCTCGAAGGGGGATTCGAACCCCCACGTCTTTCGACACTAGATCCTAAGTCTAGCGTGTCTGCCAATTCCACCACCCGAGCGAAGCCCACAGCCATCGAAAATCCCAACTTTCCCGCGAACAAGAGCGACGCTCCACGGACACACCTCTGCGAACTCTTCATTCCATCTGTCCGAAGCGGACAGAAACGGAACCAATTTTTCGAAAAACCGCGGTCGATTCCATGGCGGCAGTTTTTGCCTTTGCAAACAAAAAGTTCTCCCGAGTAATCCACGAGGCAAAAATAGGAGTCATTTTACCCCGATGGGAAAAGTCTAAAAACCCAAATTTATGGCCGCCATGGCAATCGTAATCACCGCTTTGGCAACGGCCCAGACGCGAAACCGGGAAAAATTTTCACCCACAAGTTTTTTCAGGCGCTGGTTAA
>JAITOA010000037.1 GCA_031290195.1 Puniceicoccales bacterium
CCTTTCTGTGCATTTCCATCTGCGGAGTCGCCATCCTAAGAACGAAAGGGAGAGAATTTTTTCGGAAAGCTGAAACCCTTGTCGCTCCACAGGCCAACGCCGGACCAGTGCCACCGATAGTGCAAGGAGGTATATCCGAACTGCAGAATAAAATAGAGTTGCTAAATGGAAGAAACAGCGAACTGGAAAAACAGAAAAGGGATACTGAACTGGCCGCAAAAGTTTCAAATTTCAAGCTCAACAACCTTGGAATTATTGCAGGAACGCAACTAGCCATCGCTTCCATTGAGGAATTCAGAGAAAACTATGACAATAAAAAACCAAAGACGGCACGAGAACTAACAGATGCAAGGGTGAAAGCTATGAGTGCATTGGGTGCATTGAACGAAGCCATTGGAAGGGATGCAACCGGACTAACAGAACAGGATAAAGCTACCTTCACAAATCACATCCAATCGGCCATCAATGACCTCAAGTGCACTAACGATGAAATCGAATTTAGTGGAAGGTGGGTTGCATGTGGTGACTACATCTATGAGCTGGGCAACAATAGACAAAGCCAAATATTCTGTGCTTCTCTACTAGGTGCCGATGGCGGTAAATTGAGCAAACTAATGGGAAACATACGAAAAATAGCAGAAGGAGTGAAACAATCAGAAAAAAGCAAAGATCTTTCTCTTCCTGCATCGTTATTTTCAGATTTGTTTGATTCATTGAATCCGACCGAATGCCAGGACAAAAGAATTTCAGTGCTTTTAGCGGAAATGGGTAAATCAGTTTACGGGAAATTACAATCGTTCGCTAATTCCACCGCGAAGAAAAGTTTGCAAGAAAAGGTCATTAATTATATGGCTTCTGCTCAAGGTTTTCTTTCCAGCTTTCCTAAATTTTCGTTTTCCAATACGGGAGTTAGGACCTCTTCAACAGGCAAACAAGCTAAATTCTATTTGGCTCTCATTGATTGTAATTTCGACGCCATTGATTTATTGAAGGAAGGAACAACTGACTTTGTCTTTATTGTTAAACAGACAGAACTAGGCTCGCGCCCATCTCTTCCCAAGTCTGCTCTGGACGGCAAAGCTGGGCCTTCGGTACGGGAACTGCTGCTGGCCGCAGTGGAAAAAGTAATGGAAGATGAGAGAGAAGTTAGGAAATTCCTGACTCAAAAGGGCGCAGAACAGCCCAATCCACCGCCCGAGGTTCCCGAACAACCTGAAGGGCAGCAACTGCAAGCACCCGAAGGGCAGCCGGAGGCAGTGTAAATGCCTGGGAGAATTCGCCATTTACGGAGATTTTTTTGTCACATTTTCGGCAAAGTTTTCCCTTCTTGCGGCGGAGGATGTGGACGTGGCTCGGTCGGCTAATCCCCGTCCTTTCCCTGGGTATCTCCATCTCCATCGGCGGCGATGCCCGGGGAAATTCGCTGCGCTTTCCGGTTCCAATTGAAGAATATGGAGCCGCCGAAGCAGTTTTTCCAGGGCAGAAAACGGCGGCGGAACGCATCCTGCTTCGGGCGCGGTCGGAGCCGCTGAATGTCGCCGTAACCTGCCTATTCCTCGCCGCCATTGTCCACACGTTCCTGGCCGGCGCCATCGCCCGCCGGGGCCACAACCTTTTTTCCAGGGGCAAAAATTTATCCCGTGGTTTCCGACGGCTTGGGTCATTGGTTGCCGCCCGTCTGTGCCATCTGCTGGGGGAAATGGAGCTCACCTTCCTCGTCTGGGCTATTCCCTCCGCTGGAATTCTCATCGCCCGCCGGGGTTGGGAAAATTTCCGTGATTACCTGGGAGGCATATCCTTTGCGGAGCCAATTTTCATTTTCTCTGCCGTGGCCATCGCCGCAACCAGACCCGTTTTAGAGCTGGCGGAAAAAGTTCTCGGTTACTTTGCGGGACTGGGGAAGGGTACCCCGTTGGCATGGTGGTTATCCATCCTAATCGTCGCGCCACCGCTAGGTTCGCTGATCACGGAGCCGGCCGCCATCACCATCGCCGCCATGCTTCTTTCTAAAAAATTTTATTCGTTTCGTCCGTCTCCGCCTCTCGCCTATGCCACCGTGGGACTTCTGTTCACCTGCATTTCCGTCGGAGGTGCCTTGACCCACTTTGCCGCCCCCCCCATCCTCATGGTGGCTCACCGCTGGCACTGGACAACGCCGCACGTATTCTTACATCTCGGGTTGCGGGCGCTGCTGGGAATTTTAATCGCCACAGGAGCCTACGCCCTTCTTTTTCGCCGGGAGCTGGTGCAACTTTCCCAAAAATCATTTCTTGGCCCGGCCAAAGACAACGCCGCCGCGCCGGTGCCGCCGTGGATTTCCGCCGTCCATCTCCTTTCCATCGGATGGATGGTAATCCATCTCCATTCTCCGGTTACCGTGGCAATTTCCATGGCCGCATTCTGCCTTTTTGTCCGACTAACAGCGCGGCATCAGGCGCCCCTGCGGCTCCGGGAATCTTTCTTCGTGGGAGCTTTTCTCGCCGGATTGGTTTTCCACGGTGGCCTGCAGCAGTGGTGGATTGAACCTTTACTGGGGGGACTCGGTCCGCTGTCTCTCTTCTCCATGGGGACCTTCCTGTCCTCCTTCAACGACAATGCCGCCGTCACCTACCTAACTACCCTGGTCCCGGGGTTCCTCGCCAATGGCCAACTCCAGCATGCCATCGTCGCAGGGGCCATCGCCGGAGGTGGGCTCACGGTCATCGCCAACGCACCTAACCCTGCCGGTCAATCCCTCCTGCGTCCCCATTTTCCCGGAGGAATTTCTCCGCTGCGTCTATTTCTTGCGGCCCTTCTTCCAACGGCCATCATGGTGCTCCTCCTTATGCCATAGATTTCTGCAATTTATCCGCCTTATTTTCCTTATACCTACTAACGAGCCAGGAAATTAGCCAAACAAGTCCGACCAGTACGCAAATTCCAACGTGCACAAGAAAAAAAATGGAGGTGCAGGTGGATAGAATCGATGCGAGTGTGTAGTGCCAGGGCAGCCTGATAACGATGTGAAGAATGCAAAAGATTCCAGTGCTAATGAAGGTGAGCGCTGCCTTGGTCGACACGCGTTCCGCATCATGTGCGCCACCACGAAGGGCCACGATTTGTTTATTCTTGGCTTCTCTCGCAGAGTTTGCACTGGCCGTCGACGACATAGGAACAATTTACCATTTTCCTTTGGGAAATGTCGATAAAAAAGCGAACAGCGACGCAATCCATTGACCAATCAATTGTAAATAATCTCCTCCGTGTTCCACCATTCCTCTCAATCTACCCGGTCCTCGGCGATGGTGAACATCAGTTCCGCCGATGAGACGACTTGGCCGCCAACGGTGCACACACCCCCGGCTACGGCAATTTTTCCTGCCCGGTGACGCAGCAAATTTACCTCAACGCGCAGCTGGTCCCCCGGCTCAACGATGCGGCGAAATTTCACCCGGTCACAACTCATAAAAAATGCCAATTTACCCGCCATGCCGGCCCGGCGTAGCATCATTACCCCCGCTGCCTGCGCCATGGCTTCGATCTGCAGCACCCCCGGGAAAACTGGTCGACCCGGGAAATGGCCCATGAAAAAGGGCTCGTTGGCGCTGACATTTTTCAGCGCCACCAGATGCTCCTCCTCTGCCTCCAGCACCCTGTCGATGAGAAGAAATGGATAGCGGTGGGGGATCAAGTTGATGACCTGTCGGATGTTAAGAACCGTGGATGCCCTCTCTTCCGCCGCGGGGGGGGCGCCCGCGGCGGAGGCTCCCCGTTCTTTTGCCCGCCGTTGCAGGGAGTTGACGAATTGGGCATTGAGCGCGTGGCCGGGTCGAACGGCGATGATGTGGCCGCGGAATGGCATGCCCAGGAGTGTGAGATCACCGATGATATCAAGGATCTTGTGGCGCACAAATTCGTCTCGGAAGCGCAGCGGTTCCCTGGAAAGAATTTGCTCTCCCTTGATTACGATGGCGGAATCCAGGCTCCCCCCTTGAATTTTTCCCATTTGCAGTAGCGGTTCAATGTCCTCGTAGAGGGTGAAGGTGCGGGCGGGAGCAATTTCTGAAAAATAGCTCTCCGGAGTGATGTCCAGGGATAGGTGCTGGGTGTGGAATCCCCGGTCGTCGGCGGAGGTGCAGGTGATTTTTAGCCCATCATAGGGAATGGCTAAAATGGTGCGATTTCCCTCGGAAACGCAGATGGGTCGGTCGAGAACATAGTACTTTTTTTCAACATTTTGCTCCACGATTTCCGCCTGCTGGAGCAGGTTGGCAAATTCCTTCGCGGAGCCGTCCAGGATAGGGGGTTCTTCGCCATCGATTTCCACCAGAATGTTGTCAATGGCGAGCCCGGACACTGCCGATAGAAGATGTTCCACCGTATGAATGCGCACTTCACCGCTGGCCAGAGTCGTGCATCGGACCAGGTCCCCCACCAAACCAATGTCCGGCCGTAGCTCCGGCCGCCCCAGCAGGTCCACCCGGCGGAAGCAGATGCCGCCGTTCGCCGGTGCCGGTAAAACGCGGACCGTCACCTCCTGCCCCGTGTGCAGTGCCCTGCCGCGGACGGCCACGCTGCGCAAAATACTCCGCTGACCCATTTTTTTATCTCTGCGGCTTCACCCTTTCCTGGCAAGAATTAACGGTTGGCCACCAATCCTTGACGAAAATGATTCCTTTTTTAGGGTGTGTTCCGATGGACGGGTCCGGGGACGCATTCCGCGAGAGAGAGGGAACATCTCCGGATTCCGCGGGTAGTCCCCTGCGCAAAATTCTTCATGTGGACATGGACGCTTTTTTTGCCTCCATCGAGCAGCGGGATGAACCGAAGTACCGCCATCGGCCGGTCATCGTCGGAGGATGTCCCTGGGGCCGCGGAGTGGTGGCAACCTGCTCCTATGAGGCGAGAAAATTTGGAGTCCGCTCGGCTATGCCCAGCAGGCGGGCCGTAGAACTTTGCCCCCATGCCATTTTTCTTCCCTGCCGCATGGACCACTACGCCGCCGTTTCCAGGGAAATTTTCGCCATTTTTCGGGAGGTCACGGACCTGGTGGAACCGCTCTCCATCGACGAAGCATTTTTGGACGTTACCCACGGCCGTGCGGCCGGCTCCTCGGCCACCCATCTGGCTCGTACTCTGCAACGGCGCATTTCCAGAGAAATTGGTCTAACAGCATCCACGGGTGTTTCCTACAATCCTTTCCTCGCCAAGGTGGCCTCCGCCATGGAAAAGCCCAATGGACTAACGGTGATCTCACCGGAGCGGGCCGTGGCATTTTTGGACGCCCTTCCCGTGCGGAAATTCTACGGCATCGGCCGGGCCACGGCGGAAAAATTAGAGGCGAGGCAAATTTTCACCGGCGCCGACCTGAGAGCCCTGTCCTTGGAAACTCTCGTGGAACTGCTTGGAAAAAATGGCCGCCGCTACTACGAACTCGTCCGAGGCCGTGACCCACGGCCCATCGTCACCGACCGTCCGCGAAAATCTCTCAGCAAGGAATGCACTTTCGGCGGTGACCTGGAAACGGCTGCTGCCGCCATCGCCGCCCTGCGCCGCCTATCTTCCACGGTCGTGGCGGCGCTGCGGTCCCAGAATCTTCGCGGTCGCACCGTTACCATTCGGGTCCGCTATGCCAACTTTGAAACGATCACCAGGAGCCGCTGCTTTTCGGAGGTCTCCGATGACGAAAGTTCCATCGCCGCCGCCGCGGAGCAACTTCTCCTAGAAAGAACGTCGGTGGCGGTCCGCCGAATTCGCCTCCTTGGGGTGGCCGTCTCCGGCTTTGCGGAAACTCCCGGACGACGGCGGCATTGCCGGGGACAGGGGGAATTGCCAATCATCTTCGAAAATTGCTATTGATCGTTGAAAATTTGTAAAACTTCCGAATGCGATCGCGGGACAACCTAGAAACTCTGCGAATGCGGCTATTCTTCTGCGCGCAGAGGGATAGAACGGAAGTGAGGTGTTTCATGGACAGTGCGAGTTTTTCCTTAGTTCCAGATTGGGGTATGTTGCGTGAGATGCGCGAAGGATTTGAGAATGACAGGGCAGAGTTGGTGACCATTTGTTCCACCTGTACGGACAGCGGATTGGAGAAATTTTACACCGAAAAAATTTCCGCATTGAAATCGGCAGAAAGGGCGTGCCTGGTATTAATGGCCATCGCTGGTAGATTCGATTGGCCATGTGCGAAAAAATTAGAAACGGCTCTCCTCCTGTGTATTCTTGCGCCCGATCTTGCCACAAAGGAAAGCGCATTCGGTGATGCAGCGGCGGCGTTCCGCGAGGTCGAAGCCCGCGTGTGGGTAAAAAGTGTCGAAACTAGAGTTGAAGAAGGCGGAGATAAATGAGGCACGAGCCAGGATTGGCAGAACCCAGAGCGGCCGAGTGTCATACAAACAAATTGACTGGAGAAAATTTCTCACTAGGGGGTGACATGTGAACACAGCAAATTTTTCCCCGTCGAGTGGCGGCGGCGGACAAGGCCGAGTGGATGCGCCCTCCGTGGCGCGGGGACCTCGCGTGGTTGAGGTCGACCCCAATGCATTTTCTGATGGAATCTCGGTTTCACAGACGGTTCCGCGTGTGGAAGATCCCGACCAAGGGGGGCAGCTTGTCGCGTACGATGGCCCAAGTGCGTCTCGTCGGGAACCTACAGGCGCGGAATACTCTGCCAAGAGTCACGTGCTACTTTTGGCGGTGCAGTGGCCCGAAATCAAGGATCGCATCATGGGTGAGGTGGCGACACTTGACAGCCAAGGGTGTCCATTCAAACTCCAGAGAACAGTAGCAGCTGCAAAGTTTCTTAGCTTCGGTGAAGCAAAAGCAGGGACTGCGGACGAAGGGCAGATTTTAGCCGGAGGGGCTGGGTTGCAAAACGCCTGCGGGTAGGCGGTCTGTCTTGCGTTTCGGCATCGTCGGGTGTGCGCGGATGAATGATGTTTGGGACCCTCCCTGTCGTCCCTGCGGTGGCCTAAAAATCCACGGGAAATGATAAAAAAATTGTATATTCTACAAAATCTTGCTGTAATCGGGCCCTCATGGGATTTTTGAGACACCTGGGTGTTGGGATGTTGGGTCTTGCGCTGGCCACAGCGCCTCTTCGCCTACGGGCGGGTGAGGAATGGGGTGCGGCGGCGACAGAAGCCGGGCAGAACATGCAGAGGGGTAAGCATGCTCTCCGACGCGTTAGCCATGGTTCCTCGCCCATACCCGTTTATTGTCATATGCAATTTGAGGCCCCTAAGCTGCTGAGCGGGGAAATTCTCGCCTACACGCGGGGGATTTTTCCAGAACAATCCCTGCGGATGGTCCCGGCTATGCTGCTGGGATTTTGGGGTTACCCAAACTTTCCGGGAATTTCGGAGACGGATCCCATCAGTATCTTTGTCTTCGCTCCGGGGGAGGGTGGCGGACTTCGCTGGGTCGCCTGCGCAAAGCTGAACCCCGACGGTCCCGTCAGCTCCGCGACGCGCCTGCAAAGTATAAAATCGGTAAAAGTTGGTCCATGGACATTTCTTTCGAAGGATGCGGTGCTTTTGAAAGAACTTTCAGACAGGGGGCAATTTCGTGCACTGGTAAAACTTGCGGAGCGGTCGGCCGTCAATGATTTTCGTTTGGACTGCCTCACTCCCGCCATCCAGGACATCGTAAAACACTACGAAAAAACAGCACTCGATAATCTGGCCCGCAGCGGCGACATCAATGGGAACTTCCAGGCAATTTCCCTCCTTAATTTTTTCCTAAATTTCGCTAACCAGCTTAAGGAATGCACCATCAGGGGCGATTTTACCGAGCGGGAGTTCGAGGGACAGATGGTCCTCACCGCCTACGACCAATCGGATCTGGCCACCCTGTTCAATGCTCCGGTCGCCGCCATCGATGTTTCCCCTGCAACCCGGCTGATTCCAGCCGGCGGAGTTTCCCAAGTGGTCCTCCGCTACAGTCCGGAGTGGACAAGCCGTGTTCTGCAGCTGGCCATCGACGGACTCTTTTTCTACGGACAGCAGGGCATCGGCGACGTCTCCGAACGGGCAATATATAATCTCATCGAAGATATTTTTTATAATTACACCGGAGCGATGGCAGCCCAGGTTTCCATCGACGGCGATGGTCGGGAAGTCGTGCGCCACCTCTGGTGCATGGGATCTTTTCCGGAACAGCTAGCCGACTGGGTCGATTTTGGCTACACACAGCTGGCACCGGTCGTCATCAGCTCCCTCGTGTCCCTGCCTCCCAATTCGGAGTTCACCGTTTCGACGGAGGTGGACCGCTGCGCATTTATTCACCGGGGGATGCCCGTCATTGGGGTAAAGGTGAATTTTAGCGGCATCGCGGGGACTGTTCGTCCCGGGCAAAGAAGCGGCACCATCGACTCCCAGAAGCGTTACTACTATTGCGCTCTCAAGAATTTTGTTGCCATGGCCAATGGGGAAGATGCCATCCGCGGGCTCATCGACGACGTCCTGAAGGGTCGGCTGCGGGAACCTTCCCTTGCGGAGGTGGTTGGACCCGGGGAGGGAATTGCTGCCCAAATGCTGATCAATCCTCTGCAGAGTTTGCGCCTTATCTATCCGACGCTGCCGCCAGCAACGGGTGACAGTTCGAACAACAATCTTTCCGCCCAGGTAAAGCTGGGAGAGAACGCTGCGACCCTTACCTTCAACGTGAACAGCGCCACAGTTGGAGACGTCGTGCGGGCCCTGCACCAGCTAGAAGTCGATGCCCTGCCGCAGAACTCAAAAAAAATTCCCAATGAAGGCCGGAACGACGGCAACGGCGGCCGGGAGAAAAAATTTTAGCACCTTTTTCTCGGAATATTTGCAGCAGTAGATGGCCGTGCAGACGGCGGCCGTCCAGAGAAGGGTCGCGTTGAAGCCGATTTCCATGGGCGCGGATTGGATCCATGGGAAGGCTCCAATGGCTCCGGCACCACCGCAGATGATGGACAAAAACGGCGTGGCAATGGAATTGCAGAGGAGACATCCGGCATTGCAGTGGAGAAATCCGCAGCAAATGGAGGCAAATCCGCAGCCGATGGCGAAGCCGGCGAGGGGAATGGCCAACGGATTTAGGAAAATTCCGCCGATGGAAAAGGTTTGGAAGTGGTAAATGGAAAGGGGAATCAGCGGAAAAGTCGCCGCCAGGGAAAGGGCACAGAGCTCCCAAATCCGCGACAGCAAAGAGAACAGCCGACCCATGGTCGGCCGCGGAACCGAAAAGAGCGGCGAGGGCCGTAAAAGCCGGTTCCGAAGAAGGCTTCCAAGGGGTACGCCGTAGAAAAGAAGGGAAAAAACAACTGTGTAGGAAAACTGAAACCCAGTGGCGTAGATGTCATTGGGTCGCAAAATTAGTGTGACCAGGGCAGCCAGGACAAGGGATGACAGACCGTTCGTGCGGCGGGAAAAAAGCGGAGCCGACCAGAGGGCAGCCACCATGGAAAAGGCGCGGAGAGCGGACGGGCTGGCCCCCACCATTGATACGAAGCAGAAAAGAATCGTCAGCCGCAGTGCAAGAAGAAGGAAGCGGTGGACGGGCAGTCTTCGGGTAAACGCGTGGAGAAATGCCGCGACGATGCCGATGTGCAGGCCGCTGACGGCAAAGAGATGGGCGATGCCAACCCTGGAGTAGATGTCCTTTTCCTCCGCCGATAGCCGGGAGCGATTGCCCAGCATCATCGCCCCGTAGACATGTCCGATGGGCGACTCGTCCTCCAGTCCAACCTGCAATGCCTTGGAACTGGTCGCGTAGAGCCGGGAAAGCCACAAAAAGTATGGTGATCCGGGAAGAACGGCCAAAACTTTTCCCCTGTCTACTCTGTGGCGAACTCCAGTCGAAGAAAGATAGCGTTCGAAATTGTCGGCAGAGAAATTTGTGCGATGGAGGACCGCCCGAATATGGAGACTCTTTCCCCGGTGAGGGATCGGCTGATCCCTCTCCAGCACCAAATTATAGTAAACTTGTTGTCCGACGGGACCCTTCCATCCTTCCAGCGCCGTCAATTTTGCAAAGCCATTGATGCGCTGTGTGTTCTTGTAATTTTTCACCGTGCAGCGGTCCACCCATAGATCCATGGTCCTTGGCCGATTGAGGTGGCTCCGCGGCAGGGGTGGCTCCGCGGCAACGGTGGCCCGGAGCCAGCCGAAGAGTGAGATAATCGCCAGAGACGTTGCCATTCGGTGACGCCGGCGAAAAAACTGTGCTAAAACCCCAAGGCAGAGGAGAAACGGTGCCGCCCAGTGCTGCGGGTTCGCCGAGAGGATACCCAGCAGAAAGGCAACCAGGGGTAGCAGCAGCGGCGCCCGAAGCGGGCACCGCAGTTCCTGCGCAGACAGACGAAACACGGGCAGGGGAGGGTTGAAGTGGGAATGGAGCACTCGGCCCGGCTCCCCTCCAGGGGAGCCGGGCCGGAGCAAATTTACCTCTGGCGGAACGTCCGAGCCACAAACTCCGTCCCTACCCGCAGTCGAGGACGTTCATCCGTGGAAGATTTCAGTGCCATCCCATCGATAAATGCCCAAAATAGAACGGGGGGAAAATTCGCCTTTCCAGCCAGAACGGCGAGAGCGCAGAGACCGTCGCGGACCCCGGAGGCAAAGGCCGCATCGACGTCGAGGCGCCGGATGAGCCACAGCAACTCCCAGTCCACCTTCCACCGCTGTTCCTCATTGTGAGCTAGAAACTCCCCCTCCGCCTTGACGATGGCGCAGAGAACTGTAAAGCGTGCCAGAGTTGCATCGGACGGCACTTTTCCGATCGGACTAAAAACCGGGCAAGAAACCGGACAAGAAACTTCGCCACCGGCGGTGAAAAATTTGAAATTTTTCCCGTGGTCACATAGAAACGAGCTGAGCATCGGCCCTTTAAATTCATTTTTTCCGGCAAGTCAAGCCCAATGGTGGGTTGCTTTCCATGGACCACGACGAATTTTTTGTCGATTTCCGCGAATGGGATTGCCATTCATAAAATTTTTACCTAAACAGCTGCCATGCAGTCGATACTAGATCGTGCAAGTGGCCTTCGCTGTCTTGTCGTTGGCGACGTCATGCTAGACCACTACGTTTTTGGAGAGGCTCACCGTCTGTCTCCGGAGGCCCCGGTTCCCGTGGTTCTCGTCCGCAACGACCTCTGGGCCGTCGGGGGCGCGGCCAACGTGGCCCGCAATTTAAGGGCCATTGGTCCGCTGGCAGAGGTAGCTGGGCTAACCGGCAAGGACGCACTGGGGGATCGCCTGCAGAATCTCTTCGCCGAGCAGGGCATCCTCTACGACAGCGGGTTCCGGGACCCGGACGTATCAACCATTTCCAAAACCCGCATCATCGCTTCCCGGCAGCAGGTTTGCCGAGTGGACCGGGAGCGTCCTCCGGAGGCCTACTCCATTGCCCGCGCGATCCATTTGAACCGGGTAGAGTCTGCGCTACGGCACGCGGACATGCTGCTTTTTTCCGACTATGCCAAGGGAACCCTCAGCCAGATGGTCGTCGACAAACTCTGCAAGATAGCCCGGGAAAAAAACTGTTTCATCGGCGCGGATCCGAAACCCAGCCACTCCATCCACTTTTCCGACGTGGACCTTCTCACTCCCAATGCCGGTGAAGCCCTAACCATGGCCGGAATGAATCCGTATTTACCGGTGGGATCCGTCGACTGGTCAGTGGTTTGTAAAAAAATTTACGGGAAACACGCGCCAAAAAATCTAGTCATTACTCTGGGATCGGAGGGCATGCTGGTAGCCCGCAATGGGCAGCTTTCCAAGAAAATTTCCACCGTGGCTCGGGAAGTTTTTGACGTTTCCGGTGCCGGCGACACGGTCATCGCTGCCCTGTCCATTGGTTTGGCTTCCGGCCATGACCTTGAAAAATCCGCCCAATTCGCCAACGTGGCCGCTGGAATTGTCGTCGGAAAGCTGGGAACCGCCGTCGCAACGCCGGCGGAAATTTTGAATTCTTTCCGCCAGAATGGTCTTCCCCAATGAGGGCTCCGGTTGCCGTAGACGTGGCCGCTATTTTTCTGGCCATCGCCGCAGGCACTGCATTTTTCTACTTTCGCCGCCGTCACCGGGCATCGGCGGAACGGGCCGTTGCTTCCGTAGCATCTTTGCTCCAGCCAATTTCTGAAAAATTCGTCAAAGTCCGTCCGTTACCCCGCGACGGCGGCTGGTCCCTGCGGGGGAAATTCCGCCGCGGGAGCTTCCTAATCTACGCCATGGACCGCCGATGGGGCGGCGTCGGGAAAAATCGCTGTGTCATCCGCCAGGAAAGTCCGTCCCTGGAGGCGGGCGGTGACCTTTCCTTCGACATGAGGCCACGCAGCCTGGTGGGGTTCCTTGGACAAATGGTTTCTTCCCCATTTATCCCCTTCGGAAACGAAATCCTCGACAGAGACCTGGCCTTCCGCTGCAGTGACGGCATCTTCGCCGGCCGGCTGCTCGGCTTCGACGAATATCGGAGGGCCCTCTTCGATTTTTGGGCTCTTGGTTGCCGCCGCGGGGTCATTCATTTCACAGGCGGGACATTGACCTATCTGACCAAATGGCCACCAAAAAACACGGATGCGGCAGAAGAATTTCTCCGCGTCCTGGGTCTCCTCTGCGACCTCTCGGACCTCATCCGCAGCCGCAGCTGGGCCCCCCTAGATGGCGGATCCCCGGCCAAGAAAAATTCCAATTCCCCCGGCCATGACCAGGAATCCAAGGGCTAGGACAAAGATCCCGGTCAACTTGCTGGCAAGCTTCAGGGTAAAAGGACTGATGCATTCCGAATATTTCGCCGATAGCCACAGCATGCCGAACAAACTGCCGAGCGTTAAAATCACGCTGAAACAGAGACCGACGGTACCAACCCAGGAGGTAAGATCGCTGCCAAAGAGCATCGTCGTGGAAATCATACCGGGACCGCAAATCATTGGAACTCCGAGAGGAGTGATGGCCACGTCCCGGGGAACTGCCACCGCCGGGACAGGCCCGGAAGGCTCCTCCGCATCAGCATCAACGAATATGGACAGGCCAATGCGGAGGAGAAAAATTCCACCGGCAATTTTAAACGCCTGCATGGAAATATTAAAAAAACGAAAGAGCAACGGGCCGGCGATGGCAAAACAAAGCAAAATTCCAGCGGCAACGGAGCAGGCGACGGCAGCCGTCGCGCCGCGCCGTCGCACGGATTGATTGGGAGTCAATGCGAGTAGAAGGGCGATGGCGGAAGCCGGAGACGCGATGATCAGCAGCTTTATGAAGGCTGAAAATATAAGCGCAGCAGACATTTCCCACCACCATGCGGGAGCCCAATTTCGATGTAAAGGAAAAATTAGCGAAACGGTGCATCTTTTTTAGGTTCCAGAAAAAGTCCCTAGGATCTCCGGAGGGATCCACAGCTATCACTCGGTAAAACCTTTGGATGCCGCGACGAATCTGGACGGTCCGGTTAAATTTTTGAAAAGCAAAAAAACAACGCCATGGCTACGATGTATTCCTCTTCGGACGAAATTTGGTGGAACGGTGCATAGGAAAGCTGAAGCGACACATCGGCGACAGTTTCTCTCGTTTTCGCCCATGGGGAGCGGTTCAAGCGACCATTCTACTAGGTGTAACGGCACTAAATCTAGGTCTATGAGTTTCGCAACGAGCATCCGAATATTCCTGTGCCATGTGCTGCCGCAGCTTTCTTAGCTATATCCCGATGGAAAAAGTCTAAAAACCTAAATTTATGGCCACCATGGCAATCGTAACCACCGCTTTGGCAACGGCCCAGACGCGAAACCGAGAAAAATTTTCACCCACAAGTTTTTT
>JAITOA010000030.1 GCA_031290195.1 Puniceicoccales bacterium
AGAATTAAAAATGCCTTCGACGGCAGACAAATCTGGGATAGCGGCAACGGCAAACGGGACTGCGGGCTCTTTGAGGTGGGGACAGAAATGAGAATTTCCCAGCTCTGGGCACTTTCCGGAAACCTGCGGGGCTCCATCGGCGCACGGAAGGGGATCGCCGGTGACCTGACCTTTCACAGGAGTTTCTAGAAAAACTCCTAGGGCCGCAGGGTGAGCCAGACCAATTCCGCCGGCAACATTTTGCGGAAAGGACGCTGCAATTCAAAGCAGCGAAGGATGCCATCGCCGGTGGCAATTTCCAGGGCACCGCCGCAGAGACCAAGGATCTTTCCGGGAGAATTTTCCGCATTTCCTGCTCCGGCGGTCACCCGACCCACGCGCACCATTTCCTTGCCCAGTGGGAAAAAACTTCCCGGCCACCCAACGTGGGCCCGAACCTGCATTTCCAGCTCCGCCGCGGGCCGGTCAAAGTGAAGAATACCGTCTTCCTTTCGAACCATGGCCGTGTAGGTTGCCCTTTCTTCCTCCTGTTCCCGGGGTTGCAGGGAGCCATCCAAAATATCTTTGAACCTTTTATCCAGGGCCACAATGGCGGCGGCAGATAGCTTTTCCCCCAGGGAAATTGCCGTTTCTCCATCCGCCACGGGGACCCGTTCGACGGCGTAGACGGGCCCGGCATCCATGCGGCGAACCATGCGCATCAGGGAAATGCCAGTCTCCCTTTTCCCGGCCAGGATGGCCCCTCCAATGGGGTTGGGTCCGCGCAGTTCCGGAAGAATGGAGCCATGGATGTTGAGGAAGCCGCCGGGGACGGCGTCAAGAATTTCCCGGCGAAGGATGTGGCCGTAGGCAAAGACAACGCACAGATCGGCGGCAAACCGCACCAGTGGACCCAATAAATCCGTCCTCGGGTCTTCCGGCTGGAGGACAGGAAAGCCCAGGGCGCGGGCCCGCTCCACGATGGGATTTGACCTGGAGCGCATGCCGCGGCCGGAGCGGCGGTCCGCGCCACCCACGACGCCGACGATTTCAAAAAATTCGCCACTTCGCTCCGCCAGCCAATCCAGTGTTCCGACGCCAATGCCGTCGGAACCAAAAAACACAACGCGTCTCACGGCGAACGCCATAGGGACAATTGCACTCCACGAAAAGCCTGCAAATTTGGAAGAAGATCTCCTCCATCTTGGAAAATTTGCGTGGGTCCAGCCGATTGCCAGGACCTAGGCGATCCGGAAGTGGCGGACCCAATGGGAGACAGCGTGAAAATTGTTCAGCGAAAATCTCCGCCGGCATCGATCCAGGCCCGCAGTTTTCCCACGGTGGCATTGAACTCTTCCCGGTAGGCGCCGTGGTAGGCGACGAACCCGTGCAGTGCACCTCCGAAGCGGAGGTACTCCAGGGGAACCCGAGCCTCCCGCAGACGGCTGGCAAATTCTTCGCCGTTGCTGCAGAGGGGATCCAGGCCCGCCGCAACGAAAAACGTCCTCGGAAATTTTGTGGCGTCCAGCTCCGCGCAGGGAAAAATGTAGGAATTTTCCTTGTCCACGCATTCAAATTCCTGGCCGAGGTAATTGTAGTAAAAATTTCGGAGCAATTCTCCGGTGAGCACATAGCCGCTTTCAAAGCGGTGAAAAGTTTCCGAAAAAAGGTTGGGGCTCAAGGGGGGATAGAATAAAATTTGCCCGTCCGGGCGGTAGCGGCGACCAAATTCGTCCCACAGCTTCAGCGAAGCGGCGGCCGCCAAATTTCCACCGGCACTTTCGCCGCAGAGATAGATCTCCCCGGAAAAATCTCCATCTTCCCGCCGCTTAAATGCCCACAGGAAAGCACTGACGGCATCTCCCAATCCGAACGGGAAGGGATATTCCGGCGCCAAACGGTAGTCCACCGAGAGCACGGAGGCGCCGACGCCGACGGCAAATTTGCGGCAAAGTTCATCGTCCATCTGCACGGAACCTTGAATCCACCCACCGCCATGGAAATAAACGATGAGACGATTAGCGGCCGCGCGTGGACGGTAGAGGCGAGCCGGAATGCTGTGAGTGTCGTAGGCGGAAGCAATGGATAATTCATCCACGGAGAGTAAGTTACGCTCGATCTTTAGCAATTTTAGTGAATCCTGGAAGAGGGACATAATGCGTCCCTGGAGCTGCTTTGCCAGGCTCCTCCGCAGAGCCAGTGCCCGTCCACGAAATTTTTCGTAGAGCCCCTTTAGTTTTTCGTGGGTTGCGCCATCACAGTCGATAAAATCAACGATCCGCTGTGAAACCTCGCTGAGGGAAAATCCCTCTTCGCCCTCTCCAAACACACCCGCCGCAGCCGCCATCGGACAGCTTATAGAAAATGCATGCGGAGGAGTAAATAAAAAATTCCGCCGCCCGTTGGCCCTTCCCATTGAAATATCGCCTGCCGCCGAGACCGGTCGCTATTTTCAATTAGAATCATGCAAAGGCGGTAGCAATTCTTGCGTCTGGCCGCCCCGGGGAAAAACCGAGACAAAAGGGCTTGCGTTCTTCATAAAAATTTTTTGCTTGGCAGCCGAGGGGGGTTAGCTCAGTTGGTTAGAGCATCAGCATGACACGCTGGGGGTCGCCGGTTCGAATCCAGTACCTCCCACCACGCTCCCAGAGCGGCTGTGCGGGCGATTAGGGGAAACCAATTCCTCACCTCTGTTCTTAATACGTTCTTAAAATTGTCGAAAATTTACTAATTTTCCCGTTCTCTCCCGACTTGTTCCAAGAACTCTCGGAGAATTTCCTCCATTACCCGGGCTAATTTCGTAGAGTTCCTCTTCATTAAATTGTTAGGCAGATGCATAACTCTTTGGGATGGCGCCCTCCACAACGGAAAAGTGACCTCTGTGAATATTGAAAAGTTCCCGGCGAACCTGCCCCTCTTCCCGGCGGAGAAAGTCTTCCTGAAAAGAGGCTTCTCATGCCCAGCTATGCGCCCTGCCCGGGCGGCGGGGGAATCTTCCTGGCAGTTACAATTTTGCGGTCTATTTAGATGGTTTATTCGTGGTAATCACCGACTTTGCATCGGCTAGAATTTTTACAATTTGTTCTATGCAATAGAGAGGTATGTCTATCAGATTACCAACAGTCTTAAAATCTGCCAAAGAGGTCCTAACTGCGAATTTTGGCTCATATTTTTCACAGTATACACCCAGACTCTTTGCCCGCAAATTCATAGCCGATTTCACCTCAATGGGGACCACATCTCCGCCCAGTTGCAGCAGGAAGTCCACCTCCGCCGTGCGACCCTCCCAATAGCAAACATGATGTTCTTCGCACATAGCAATCAGTTGTTGCAAAACAAACTGCTCCGTCAATGCGCCCTTGAATTCCTTAAAGATTTTATTCCCTACTATGAGCGAGCGCCCATCCAGCCCCGCCATTGCGCACAAAAGCCCCGTGTCTAGAAAAAAAAGCTTGAACGCATTTCCATCCTCATAGGACATTAGTGGCACATCCGGCTTCCCGATTCTGTTAACCCTATAAACAAGCCCACATTCCCGGATCCATTCCAACGCGTCTTCAAAATCCCTCGCCCGCGCTCCCTTCCCTAATTCCCCCCAGAAGAATCTTCCGTTGCCATTCGCAATTCTAGCCGGAATGGACCTCCATATTAGCCCCAATTTGGGAATAGAATAGGACGGTATGTGCTTGGAGAAATCCGCCTGGAATGCCCGTAGTAAATCTAACTGCACACTGCGAACCCGCCCGTGGTCCCGCGTCTGGGAAAATAGGGAAACAGCTTCCGGCATTCCCCCGACATAGAAATAGGTGCGCAGGAGGTTTTCCAGTTTTTCCCTAAAAGTGCGGATGAATGGAAAATTTAGCTCTTTGATTTTTTGGAGCAGAGCCCCCTCTCCCAGGGCCAATAAAAACTCATTAAATGTCAATGGATGAATGGTTAAAAACTCAACTTTCCCAACCGGGAAGGAAATTTTTTGATGCCGTAGTGCAACTCCGAGTAGGCTTCCAGCGGCGAGAATGGGAAACCCGGGCATTTCCTCCGAAAAATATTTTAGTGCCTTCAAAGCATGGGGGCATTCTTGAATCTCATCAAGGATGAGTAGAGATGTCCTTGTCCCCAATTTAATTGCCGTTTCTATCTCTAATTTTTCCAGTAAATTTCCGGGGGAAATATCCCCATCAAAAATTCGAACCGCCTGGCTGTTTTGCTCAAAATTTACATAGGCCATCTCCTCAAAACTGCGGCGGCCGAATTCCCGCATGAGCCGCGTTTTCCCGACCTGCCGAGCCCCCTGGATGAGTAGGGGCTTTGGATTCCCCCGCGCTTTCCACTCCTGCAATTTTGAAAATGCAT
>JAITOA010000035.1 GCA_031290195.1 Puniceicoccales bacterium
CGCCATATAACCCGGGCAACGGAGAGAATGCCCTAAAAATCTACAGATCGAGTCAGGGAAGAGGTAGGAGAATGTTAAATTTTTTGCATCTTTAGGCACTTACTAGGCATCGGAGTAAAAAAGTTCTACACCCAAATGACCCGCAAAGCCGCTCTGGGAGCCTGGTGGAGCCGAGGGGATTCGAACCCCTGACCTCCGCAATGCCATTGCGGCGCTCTACCAACTGAGCTACGACCCCCACGCTTTCGCTGGCACGCCCCACAGGAGTCGAACCTGTAACCTCCTGATCCGTAGTCAGGTGCTCTGTCCAATTGAGCTAGGAGCGCCCAAATCGGGGTCAGCCTGGATGCCGTCTCCGCGAAGGCAAGCATTTTTTAGGGCACCGCCGCGGAGGTACATCGTAAAAAAAAGACCTTCCGCTGCAAAATTTTTACCGCCGGTCGCCGCCGGCACGGTCCAAAAGATCGTCGGAAATTGGAAAATTCCGCCGGAAAAAAGGGTTGACGGTGCCCGTAAAAGCTCTGTGCTGGCCGGAAGAAAACCATGGATAGGAAAACGATCGAGAAGCGGGTAAGGGATATCATAATCAAACAGTTAAATGTAAACGAAGAACAGGTAACGCCGACGAGTGCATTTCTCGAGGACCTGGGTGCCGATTCCCTGGACCTCGTGGAACTCGTCATGGCCTTTGAGTCGGAGTTTAGCAGTGAGATTGCCGGGGAAATTCCGGAGGCGGATGCGGAAAGACTACGAACCGTGCGGGATGTCGTCGAGTACATCATGGCGAAATTGGACTGAAGCCACCGGCTCATAACTTCGCACGATGGAAACCGGCGCTTCCCTCAACCGGGTGGTCGTTACGGGCCTTGGGGCTATTACGCCGCTGGGACTCACCTTTGACAAATCATGGGAAGCCCTCTTGGCCGGCGTCTGCGGCATTCGCCGGGTAACGAAGGTGCGGGAGGAACTTTTCCCCTGCAAGGTTGCCGGAGAGGTCATTGACTTCGATGCCGCCGCCTACCTTGGCGCCAAGGAAATCCGCCGCAATGACAGCTTTACCCACTTTGCCGTCGCCGCCGCCAAGATGGCTCTGGAAGACGCGCAGCTGGACATAGGCCGCTGCAACCCCTACCGCATTGGGGTCATCATTGGTTCCGGCATCGGTGGGCTGCAAACCATTGAAACCCAGGCCCGCATCCTCTTCACCGAAGGCCCTCGCCGTTCGTCTCCCTTCATGATCCCCGCCCTCATCGCCGACATTGCCGGCGGGGTGACGGCCATTGAGGTGGGAGCGAAGGGACCCAATTTTGCCGCGGTCAGTGCCTGCTGCACGGGAACTCACTCCATCGGTGAGGCCTACCACTTCCTGCGCCTGGGGAAGGCGGACGCCATGCTCGCCGGCGGTGCGGAGGGAGGAGTAAATGTTTTTTCTTTTTCCGGTTTTTGCGCCATGAAGGCCATGGGAACTGCCTTCAACGGGGAGCCGGCCAGGGCCAGTCGGCCCTTCGATGCCAGGCGGGACGGATTTATCATGGGGGAAGGTGCGGGGGTCCTCGTCCTGGAAACGATGGAGCACGCACTGGCCCGGGGAGCCACCATTTACTGCGAACTCGCCGGCTATTCCGCCAACTGCGATGCCTACCACATCACCGCACCAAAATTGGAGGGAGAAAATCTAGCGACGGCCATCGGCCAGGCCCTGGCCGAAGCGGGTCTGGCAAAGGAATCCGTGGACTACATCAATGCCCACGGCACATCCACCCCCTACAATGACCTCTGTGAAACCAACGCCTACAAACTCTTTTTCGGAGAAGAGGGGGCAAAAAAGCTCACCATCAGTTCCACGAAGGGGGCAACGGGTCACATGCTGGGAGCCGCCGGAGGCTTCGAGTCGGCCATCTGCGCCAAGGTGATCCAGACGGGTCGGATTCCGCCGACGATCAACTACGAGTACCCGGACCCCGCCTGCGACCTGAACTACACGCCCAACAAAGCCGTCTCCGGGAAAGTGCGGGTGGCCATCAACGATAATTTGGGTTTTGGCGGCCACAATGCGGTCCTAATTTTTAAGGAATTTGCCCCCCAATGAAAGGCCGGAGGGTAGCGCTGCATCTCCTTGTCTCGGCACTCTGCTTCCCATTTTTTGGCTGCGTCCGCTACCATCTGGTACGCCGGGGATCCATCCCCTTTTCCAGCATCCACGTGGCCGCCGTCCAAAATTTTTCCGATGCCAATCGGATTCAGGGGATTCTCTGGGAGGAAATTTGCCGGGAAATTTCCCGCTGCCCATCCCTGCGCCTGGAGTCCGCCGCCGCTGCCGGAGCCATTTTGGAAGTGCACGTCCGTTCCCTTTCCCAGGACCCCGCCATCTCCTCCCCGGAGGACCCCGCCCGGGCCACCACCTACCGGGTGACCCTGGAAGCCCTCTGTTCCCTGCGCCACGGCTGCGGCGACGAAGTCTACTTTTCTGCGAAGCCGGTGAGTTCTTCCGTCGACATTTCCGTCGGACCCCATTACATTGATGCTAGATCCCGGGCTATGCCACTTCTGGCACGGAACCTGTCCCGGAAAATTCGTGACCTGCTGATGGAACCATGGTAGTCCGCCCCAATTATCTCCCCCGGCTGGTTCCCTCCGTCCTGGCGGCCAGCCGACTCGACCCCTGGGGGGCCATCGCTCCTCTGTTCCTGGGGCGCCGTGTTCCCTGGATCCACTGGGATGCCATGGATGGCCGATTCGCCCCCAACGTCGGTCTAGACTCCGGGACCCTCGGAAGTCTGCGAAAAAAATTCCTGGAAAGGGGCGCCGGCTGCCCAAAATTTGCGGTACATCTCATGGTGGAACGGCCGGACCTCCGCTGGGAGGCTTTCCGCGGCGCCGGCGCGGAGTCCATCGTCTTCCACGGCGAATGCGCCGTGGACGGCCATGCCCTGGCGCAGAAAATTCACGGCGCGGGGCTGCTCGTTGGGGTGGCCATCAATCCGCGGACGCCCCTGGAGAGCTGCATGCCCCTGCTCGATGCCGTCGATTGGGTCATTTTTATGGGGGTGGAGCCCGGCTTCTGCGGACAAAAATTTCAAGATTCGGTCCTGGAAAAAATTTCCCTGGCACACCGCCGGCGCCGGGAGCAGAAATTTTCCTTCGCCATCGGGGTGGACGGAGGCGTTTGCGCGGAAAATATTCCCAGACTGCTGGACGCCGGAACCGACATTTTCATTGCCGGCAGTGGAATTTTTCACTCGCCGAACCCGTCCGTGGCCTACGATCACCTGTCCAATTTACTTCGAAGGAATGGGACAAAGGATGCCCCCCCGCGACTGGACTAGAAAACCACAGAGTCATTCTGTGGACTTTTGCAATAAAGTAAAGACTTGTCTTTGCAAAAAAAAATGCAAAATGCACCGCATATGACGACTAACTGCAGTTGTTCCGAAGGGAAAGCGGTCACAAAATCCGCGGAAGAAACTCCGAAAATTATTCGCGTTTCCAGGGAGGCCCTGGCCGCCGCCGCCAGGGCCCAGCAGGTTACCTCGGAAAAGCCCCTGGAGGAAAAAAATCCACCCAGCGGAGGCCGCATCCAGACAATGCAGGAGCGGATTAATTCCCTGGTGGCTCTTTCCAAGGAGCAGGGTTATGTGTCCTTCGACGACATCAACGCTTCCCTGGGGGAAGACGAGGATGTTTCCGAGGTGGATGTGGATAACATCATTAGCATCCTGGAAAATCTGGAAGTGCGGGTGCTGGACTCCGATGAGATCGCCAAGCACGAGCAGGACGACAAGGATCGCCTGGAGCAGCGCATCTACGAGGACCAGATCGACACCGCCAATGAGGACCCCATCCGCACCTACCTGCGGCAAATGGGGCGGGTGCCGCTGCTGACCCGGGAGCAGGAAGTCAACATTTCCAAGCGCATCGAGTCCTCGGAGCAGAAGGCCCAGGATGAACTTTTTTCCATCCGATTTACCGTGGATCACCAGCTGTACCTGGCCAAACGCCTCCTCAACCGGGAGGAGCGCTTCGACCAGGTGGTCCTCGATAAAAAAATAGAAAGTCGGGACAGCTACTACGAAATGCTCCCGCGACTCATCCAGGACAGCAGCACCCTTCTGGTTAGACTGGACGAACTGGTCGTGGAAGTGGGGAAGTCCGAAAACGAGGTGGAAAAGAAGAAGATGCGCCTGCGGGTGAAAAACTATGAGACGCAGCTAAAGCAAATTTTGAAGCGTTTTTGCTTCAAGATGAAGATCTTTGAGGACTTTCTCAACGACAAGGGTCCCCTGCTGCGCCGCATCCGCAAGGACCTGGATCTGCTGCAGCTGGACAAGCGGCGCCCCGTCCGCCCCCAGGAACTGGAGCAAATCGACCGGGACCTGCTGGATTTTCGTCGGGATTTTCGCACGGAACCGACGCTCCTCTTCGACGTCGTCAAGCGCTTCCGCCGCCACATGAAATCCCTGCACCAGGCAAAGACGGAGATGGTGGAGGCCAACCTTCGTCTGGTCATCAGCATTGCAAAAAAATATACCAATCGCGGACTTTCCTTTCTGGACCTCATCCAGGAGGGCAACATGGGCCTCATCAAGGCGGTGGAAAAATTCGAATATCGCCGCGGCTACAAATTTTCCACCTATGCCACCTGGTGGATCCGCCAGGCCATCACCCGTTCCATCGCCGACCAGGCCCGCACCATCCGCATTCCCGTCCACATGATCGAAACCCTCAATCGGGTCATGCAGGTGCAGAAGCAGCTGCTCCAGGAATTGGGCCACGAGCCATCCCCCGAGGAGGTGGCCAAGGAATTGGACATGCCATTGGACCGCGTGCAGAGCATCATGAAAATGGCCCAGCAGCCCATTTCCCTCCAGAGTCCCGTGGGCGATGGCGAAGATTCCTGTTTTGGAGATTTCATAGAAGACAAGTCCGCCGAGGACCCGCAGACAACGGCCGCCAGCAGCCTGCTGCGGGAAAAAATTCGGGAAATTCTCGTTTCCCTCTCCGAAAGGGAGCAAAAAGTTCTCTCCCTTCGCTTTGGCCTCGACGATGGCTACAGCCGTACCCTGGAAGAAGTTGGCCAGCAATTCAACGTGACCAGGGAACGCATCCGGCAAATCGAAGCAAAGGCCCTGCGCAAGATGCGCCATCCGACCCGCATCCGCCAGCTCAACGGCTTCTTCGAGGCGGCAACGAAGCTGAGCCGGGAGGGCTTCGAAGACTTCAAAAAGAGCCGCTAAACTTTTCCGATGCAAGCAGCCAGCGCTCGGCGGCAATGGCCGCCCGGGCGCCGGTCCCCGCGGCAATGACGGCCTGCCGGTAGATGGGGTCGGCGCAGTCGCCGGCGAAAAAAATGCCCGGAACGGCGCTGCAAACGCCATCGGGAGGAAGTCCAACGAAATAGCCGTGGCCGTCGCGCCCCAGGGCGTCGGCGGCGAAGTCGGAGTTGGGCCGGTGACCGATGGAGACAAAGACACCGGAGCAGGCCAAATCCGTCGCTTCCCCGGAGGCCACGCCGCGGAGAATGAGTCCCGTCACTACCTTTCCGTCGCCGACGATGCGTTCCACGGCACTGTTCCAGATGGGAGCAATCTTTCCATTGGCCAGCACTCTCTCGGCCATGATCTTCGATGCGCGGAGGCTATCCCGCCGGTGGATGAGGTGGACCTTTTCGCAGAAACGGGTGAGAAAGAGGGCCTCCTCCGCGGCACTGTCCCCGCCACCCACCACGGTCACCACCTTTCCCCGGTAGAATGCTCCGTCGCAGGTGGCACAGGTGCTCACTCCGCGGCCACCAAAATATTCCATTTCGCCGGGAACGTCCAATTTGCAGGAAGAGGACCCCGTTGCGACGACGAGGGCTCGGCATCGATAACTTTTCCCGGTGCATTCCAACACCTTTTCCTCCCCTGAGAGGGTGAGACGTGTCGCCGCATTTCCTGCGAACCGCGCACCGAAGCGCTCCGCCTGCCGCCGCATGTTCTCCGTGAGCTCGTAGCCGCCGATGCCTTCCGGAAATCCTGGGAAATTTTCCACCATTCCGGTGGATGCCAGCTGCCCCCCCCGCTGGCCGCCATCCAAAACCAGCGGCTCCAAACCTGCCCGTGCCAGGTAAATGGCCGCCGCCAGTCCCGCACAGCCGCTGCCCAGCACCAGAACCAAACGCCGCTCCTCCGTCCTCTCCATGGGCCCATGGGAAGAAATCTCGCCGGCGGAGCAAGAAAATCTCCGGGGAGGAACCCCTCCGAAGAAAAACACCATGCCCGGGAAATTGAAAAAACTCCGGAAAATGATGCGCAAAAAACTTTTCTGCGCCCCATCTGCGGCTAACCTGCGCCCGGTGGAGCAACCTAAAAATTCTATCAATGGGGGGCTTCCTTTGCAGCAACTCTCCGATACTGCGGCCCGTAACCTCCGTGAGTGGTGGGCCGCACCGCTGCCGAAGTGGGCAAGGACGGCCATGGACGAGCTACTTGCCGCAAAAATTTGGACGGAACTGGAGAACCGATTCTTCCGCGAATTGACCTTTGGCACGGCCGGTCTCCGGGGCCGCTGCATCGGCGAATGGGTCGCGCCGGCGGAGGGAAATGCCGCGGCGAAGGAATTTTTTCACGGTGCCGTCGGCTCCGCCTGCATGAACGATTTCAATGTTGTCCGCGCCGCGGCGGCCCTCTTCCACCACTGTTCCAAGTGGATGGGAGCCAAAAAAGACCTTCTTCTAGTCATTGCCTACGACGTCCGCCACTTTTCCAAGCGCTTCGCAGAAATTGCTGCGGACACGTGGAATTTGCTCGGCGGCAACGCAATATGCCTTGATGGCCCCCGGTCAACCCCCCAGCTAAGCTTCGCCGTTCGACGGCTGGGAGCGACGGCGGGCATTGTGATCACGGCCAGCCATAATCCCCGGGAAGACAACGGCTTCAAGGTGTATTTTTCCGATGGCGCCCAGGTCGTGGACCCCCATGCCTCCGCCATCATGGACCACTTTTCCCGGGTATCCGTCGCCGACGCCTGCGCAATGCTGCAAAAAATTGACGGAAAAACGGCCAAAATCCGCCGCCACGGGACGGACAATTCCACCGACGAACCCTATCTGGAGGGACTCTGCGCCACGCCCGTCGACCCCGGCGTCCTCCGGTACCTGGACCGGCCCATTGTCTATACATCCCTCCACGGCACAGGGATCGTCATCGCGGAAAAGCTCGCCCGCCGCTTCAATTTGCCCCTGACCCCCGTCGAATCTCAGCGCGCCTTCGATGCGAATTTTTCCACGGTGCGGTCACCAAATCCGGAAAACGGGGAAGCCCTCGCCGCCGCCGTCCAATTGGCCGGAAAAATTTCCGCGGAACTCATTCTGGCCGTGGATCCGGATGCCGATCGGCTGGCCATCGCCGTCAGGGACGGCGGGGGACAGCTGCGCCTGTTTTCCGGCAATGAAACGGCCGTATTTCTGGCGGCCCAGCGCCTTGCGGCGATGAAGGCCCGCGGCTGGCTCACCGAAAAAACGGCGCCCCACGGAGTTCTTATCCGTTCCATCGTAACGACGCCCCTCCTCGATGACCTGGCGGCCCACTACGGAGTCCGGACCCTCCGGACGCCCATCGGTTTCAAGTGGATCGGGAAAAAACTGGAGGACTACGAAAAACTCACCTGCGACGCTTTTTGCGGGGAAAATGGCAGCGCCCTTGCCTACGGCCGCTCCGGCGGAGAGGAACGCAGAAAATTACAGCTGACCCACGGCCGCCACCTCATCCTGGGGGCCGAGGAAAGCGGCGGGTACCTAGCCATGGACCTGGTAAGGGACAAGGATTCCCATTCGGCTCTGCTGATGGCCTGCGAAGCCTACGCAGCCCTGCGGAGAGACGGCCGCAGCGTCGAAGAATTTTTCACGGACATCTATGGCCGCTTTGGCTACCGGGGCAACCGCCTCCACACCGTGCAATTCCACGGCGCCGACGGAGCAGAAAAAATTCAAAAATTCACGGAATCCCTGCGAACGAACCCCTACGGCAACTTCGGCAACTTCGCCGTGGAGCGCTGGACCGACTGCGAACGGACTCCAATCTGCGACGGAGACGGGGGGATGGTCGCGCCGCAAAATCTTCACTTCTTCGAACTGAAAGGGAACTACCGGGTCGCCGTCCGGGCCAGCGGCACGGAACCCAAGGTGAAATTTTATCTTTTTTCCCAGGAAGACGGGGGAGACGTGCCCCGGGCCAGGGAATTGTCGGAGAAAAATTTTGACCACATCATCGGCGCCATCGGCGACGACCTCCGCCGAAGGGTCTAGCGGTCTCCGCTTAGACATCCATAATTACCGCCAGGCCCCGCCGCCCGAAGAAAAGTCCGCAATTCGGCTGGGAATCCAACCGGTGCAGTCCAAAATTTTGGACCTCGGCACATAACCACGCCAACCCACGCAAGTTACCGCCTTTATAGGAGTTAGCAAGGCGTATAAAAAATAACCCCCAGGACGGACTCCAGAGTCTCTGTCCCTATCCCACTCCCACAAACATCCCTCCTCCCGGTGACTCTTCCTCCGATGACTCTTCCTTCGGTTGCTCTTCCTCCGATTTCAGGTCAAACAAAGAAACCATAAGTTTCATCTGTAAAAAGTGCAATTTATGCAGATAAACAGTACTATTGGATTGTTCTTTAGCGGTCGTACATTCCGCCATTTTTCCCGAAATGTACGAGGGCCAAAATGCAACCAAAAAAATGCATTTCCCAGCCGTTGAGAGGACACCAGGATCGCTAACTCTTTTCATCCAGCCGATTTTTTGAAGGAGCAGCATTAGGCCGGTAAGGATGATGGTAACCGGGGAATAGGCATAGTTGGACAGCAGGGCAACTGAACAGCCGATAATTTTCAGAGGAGCCAGCAGCGTCACGACGGCCCCGGCAAGAACGAGGTAGGCCATGCCCGACGGCTTCCCGTTGTCGGTTTCCGTTGTGTATTCTTCTGGAACCTATGTCGGCAAAGCATTGGCTTCCCTAGATTCTTTTGCATTCCGGAATTCTTCCTTCAGCTCTTTAAAAGCGTCTGCCACCGGGCAAGCGGCGTATTCCGAGATAGTCTTACCCATCAGATAAAATTTTAATAGCCAAGGAACGGGGAGGTGTCGACAAAAAATAAATTGCCACCGCGATGAAGTCCCACGTGATCGTCGACGCAGCCCAAAAAATCATGGGATTCCATCTGGGAAGCCGGTAACATCTACGACGTAAAAACGGAGGCAGGCCCCTGGTAAAAATTCCGGCACCGGACATCGTCCGCCGAAGGCCCAAAAAATCCTTCGGCTCTGGTATTACTTTGGCTCTGGAACCGGGTGTACGGCCTGAGCAATACCTACGCCGACACCGGCAATTCCCGCGGCACCTAGGACGGCACCAAGCAGGCCGCCGACAAGGTTTCCAATTCCTGGAACTATCGAGCCAATGGCAGCCCCGGCGGCGGCCCCAGCGGCCGCACCGGCGGCACCGCCAAGTCCTCCGCCAAGTCCCATCCCCAACTGTCTGTCAGCCTGGGCCCGCGCAATCCGTTCGGCTGCCTGCTGGTCAACTGCTCTTTTGTGATCGGATTTCTC
>JAITOA010000033.1 GCA_031290195.1 Puniceicoccales bacterium
AGAATGTTTGCTTGGTTGGCTGCAAAAATTTAGAAACAATAAATCTCGGCGAAAGAGACACACCAATGACAATCAAAGGTCTTTCTGATATTGAAAATAAACTTACAATATCGTGTGGAAAATTCGACCCAAACAATCTCGAATGGGCATCTGCCTTCAAAGACGCTCCGGAGGGAACTATTATCCGCACGAAGCGGAAGGGGGCCACTGAAACAGAAGACTACGTGAAAACGGGCTCCGGGTGGGTTAAGCAACAAACCGCAAAACAACAACCTACAGCCACAGGTGCAGCAAAGACCATAACTGGATCGGCACCAACTGCAGAACTAGCCCCTCCAGCCACAGGTGCATCGGCGTCAGCCGGCTCCGCCGCCGGACCCATCACAATAGCAACTTTTAAGGCTCCGGAAAAGAGCATCAAAATCAAGAAGCGTCCTTACGTCGCTTATGCCTGCGTACAACAAAAACGCGAGGATCTCGGTATTTCGCGCTATAATAATAATGAAGCTGTCAATACGGCAAATGCCCTTCTATTTCACGGGACCCCTCAAGGCTTCTTTTCCCTGACACCATATGGACAAAATAGAAATACCGACAAACAACTTACAGACCAACAAGTTTCTTCATATTTAGCTATGTTAGATTGGATCGGAAATGCTGATAGATTGAAGGTCTTACAACTATTCGGGCAAAAAGAAATCACTTCGATCGTCCTAACATCTTTCCCAAACATTGAAGAAATTCAACTACACCACTGTGAAAAACTAAAACACATAATTCTTGGAAATGCCGAAAATTTACAAAAGGTTGGGGGTCTTGCTGATATTCCATTTAACGCCGTTATCTTTTGCGCCGGTTTCAATCTAGGCAATCAACGTCTGATTAGAGCCTTCTCCGAAGCAAAACCCGGAACTATTATTTGCACAAAATTGGTGGAAAGTGAGAATGCAATAGGGAATAAAAGTGCCAATGAGGAATTGCCAGGCGGGGGTGAAAACGAGAAAGCCATAGGGAATAAAAGTGCCAATAAGGAATTGCCAGGCTGGGGTAAAAACGTCAACAAAACCCTAACTCCACTATTTGGCTACAAAAGGACGCATAAAAATTCCTGGAAAAAGGTTACGTGGAATCAAAAAACGAATCAATGGGAATCCGCCGAAAAAGCAATATTGCAAGCCTCTAAGGCCTCGGAAGAACAGGCGGTCTCTGCTGATTTGCAAAACGAAATACAGGCAAGCGCCGAAGCGGTGGGGGCGCCCGGAGCGGGCACAGAAAACGTACCAGAACCCAAATTGCCATCAACTGCTGAACTAGCCCTCGTAGCTCCACAGGGGGAACCATTAGCTCGCGACGGGACCATTGCAACGAATCTAGGGGATCCCCCAGTAACAGCAACGGACTAGGTGACACGCCGACAATGGTGCGCTACACCCTTCCGCAGTAGCGAAAATTTTTCAGTGAAACTAGCCTCCTCCCGTGGAACAGAAGTAAAAAGCTAGGCCTACGTGTTTTGCAGTTCTATTTCGCCTTTTTCGGCATTTTTGGCGGTCCGCGCTTTCCAGGCGCGGATCCACTCTATGCCGTCGCCAATGCACGTAAAAAGGTAGGAAAATGTGAAGACAATCGAAGAGATAAAGCTGAAATAGTTAATGGTAAAGACGCTAAAAACGGCATTTATTGCGTATATTCCAGCGGCTATCAATGCACTGGATCCGGCAGACCAGAGGGAATCGATGACTTCGTCCTTCATGCGGTGAACGGAGATGCAATCTTTGATTTCTTTTTCGTCCGATGCGGCCACCAATTCGGGGGAATTTGTCTCCGGGATGGCCGTCGCCGTCGCCGTCACCGGGAGGCCATTGACTTCGGAGGTTCCCGTTCCGGGGGCCGGTGAGACCGCCGGCCACTTGCCGTTATTTTCCGGCTCTTTTTCATCGATTTCTCCGATAATTTTTCCCAAATTTTTCCCGTGGCTGCGCAGCGTCAGAGTATAGTAGACGAACATGATGATAAAACACAGCAGCAAAGCACCTATACCGATCAGCGCAACGGGCCATGAAATGAGTCCAATGGCTCCAGAAACGATGATTCCCACCGCGGAAGAAACGAAGGTCAAAACAGAGGAAACTCTATAGCTCGAAACGCGCAATCCACTCGCCCGCAAGGCGAGCGCCTCCCCAAAAAGTTCATCCTTTTTCTTTTGTTCCTCTTCGGACGCCTCTTCTGGAACGGAGACCAAAAGTGGATTTTCGACGGCGGGTTCGACGGCGGGTGCCGGTCCCGGAATGTCCCCGGTGGCCTTCGGAGCACCACCGCATTCGCGGCCGCCCTCCGCGGCCGCCGTGGGTCGCCGCGGAATGGCGGCGGCATTGCATTCTTTTCGGGCCTTTGCCAATCCGTGGATGCAGTAGATGAGGACCCCCAATCCAGCGATGGTCGCGGGAATGGCAACGGCTAGAAGAGCAGGCCAGCTAACCAAACCAACGGCAAAGACAACGGCGGCGGCGATGATTGTTAGCGCCAAATTTGCCACGCTTACCGCCACGTTGTGCTTGGCCTGCTCCCGGCCCGCGAGGAGCAAACTCTGTCGCAGCGGTAGCGCTTTTTCCGTTCGCACCTGCACCAACCTCCAACTCTAGCAAATTGTTCCTGAGAAAGGGCGCACGGCGTCTCGGCGGTGGCGGAGCAAAGTCCTTTCCACGGCAGTGGCCACCGCCGACCTAGCCAAAAGCAGGGAAGCAATGGCGAGGGCGTGGTCAATTTCTCCGGACTGAATTTTCCCGTAGACCTCATCGAATGCGTATTCTCCGACGGAAATTTCTTCAAAGGGATCCAGGTTTTGGGAAGAAATTTTTTTACACTCCTCGGCAAAGACCACGTGGAGACAATTATCCTGCAGCGCGGAGTTGGGTCGTAGGACGGCAACGGTGCGCAGGGATCCCGCCGCGTAGCCGGTCTCCTCCAGCAGTTCGCGGCCAGCGGCGCCATGGACCGTTTCTCCCGCCTCCGCGATGCCACCGGGAGCTTCCAGGGAAAAGCGTCGGGATCCGAAGCGATATTGCTGCACCAGAAGAATTTTTCCCTCCACGGTAACGGGAATTACCTGCACCCATTCGGGGCAGTGGATGACGTAAAAATTGCCTTCCTTCTTCGTTGCGTCCTGCTGGCAGCGCTGCCGATCGATGGAAAAAATAGGCGGCTCCACGAAAATTTTTTCGCTGCCAAGAACGGTCCACGGGGCAAGAAAGTTCGACATTGTTCCTCAGAATGCCAAGTTAATTGGAAAATGCGAATCTTTTTCCATCGACCTTGACTTGCCGGCAGTAGCCGCCAAGTAGTGCCCGGACGGGGGAGTAGCTCAGCGGATAGAGCAGCGGCCTTCTAAGCCGAAGGTCGAGGGTTCGAGTCCCTCTTCCCCCGCCATGCTCTCAGAGTGGTTTTGCGGGCGATTAGGAGAAACCAATTCTTCACCTCTGTTCTTAATACGTTCTTAAAATTGTCGAAAATTTAGTAATTTTCCCGCTCTCTCCCGACTTGCTTTAAGAACTCTTGGAGAATTTCCTCCATTGTCCGGGCTGGACAGCGGCGGCGGCTATTTGAACGCGCACACCCTACTCCCCCTCCCCCTAGAAAAGTGCCTGCAAAACCTGCGAAATTACTGCAGCCCTTTCTGAATGCGCTTCCCGAGGCAGGAATTTTGCAATTTTAGATTGAGGCCATTCTGCGAAATCTTGGCAAAGGCGTTTTGTAGCCGCGTCTACCGCACCTATTTCCGTGCAAGCGGCGATTCGGCTACCTGCACCAATCCGGTCCAAATCATTAGACCTCTTGCAAAAATACTTTCCCACTCCAAGCCGCATGGGCGCCGGAATCAACGGCCGTTAAAAATGGGCTTGCTTCGCGCAACTCTCTCCGAGAGAGTGTGTTCAAACAAAA
>JAITOA010000038.1 GCA_031290195.1 Puniceicoccales bacterium
GTCACCCAATATCGGGCGCTGGGACAATTGGCAGCGGCGACGGGCATGGATCTGCATTTGACCGCCGTTGGGATAGGGGCGTTTAAAAATCCATCGGAAATTCTTGGGAAGGCTTTGGAGGCTGTGCTGGAGGAAATCAAGGGAACGGATGTCCACTTATATTTGCACGCCTATGTTGGCGGCACGTGGAACGATGCATTGGCTACCTGCGGCTACCCGCCAGCCAGTGTTTCCGCTCCCACCGTGGAACTATGAAGGTGACATATTCTTGCATCATTGCCCGAGTCTTTCCCCAAAGATCCCACAAAAAGATAGGGTCATGAGTCTAAAACGGGCGACCAATCCCTGCGATTACGTAGACGCAATCTTTAAAGGTTCCACGGTGCTGTTCATTTTTTTTCCAAGGTTAGAGAACATAATTTTTCCAACCTTCCATAATTTTTTTGGATTCCACCATATGGGCCGCAAGTTTTCTTCGTTCCATTTCCTCTTCCCGCTGCGGTGTGGAATCTGAGAATCCCCGATGACTGTAGCGGGGGCGAAAGGGTAGTCGCTTCGTGATGGAATAGCAGAGGTCGAAGCAGTGATCGCAGACCGGGTCATGGGAAACACCGTAAATGCAGCCGGTAATGGTGCGCAACTCTTCGGCGTTATCCCAGGTGTAGCCGAGAATTACATTGGAACGGTGTAGCTCTCCCATCTCCGTTATCTCCGTAATCTGTTCAATGTCGTGCAGCGCATGGCAAAATTCATGGAATAGCGTCCCAACAAGGGTCTTACCCCTCACTTCAATTTCTCCATCTCCGTTAATGCAATAATATTGGTGCGAATCGAGGCCGTTTCCTCCTTCGTCGAACATGCCCAGATCTGTCAGCACGGCAAAATCTGGCCGTGAATAAAGATTGCGGTAGCCTTCCCCGTGGAAGAGGCCAATTTTTTGACCCTGCCGCCGCAGGGTCGCCTTTGTGGCGATGAGTCGGAAAAGAGTTCTGCCAACGACGTTAGAGCAAAGTTCGTCCAGTACCTTTTCAAATTCTCCGTCGAAACGGACAAATTCCCCGAGGCGCCGGCGCACATCCGCGTCCTCGATCTGCGAATAAACGATGGTCTCATCGAAGGTTAGGTGAAGACACTCTGCGTCTCGCAAAAAAGTGTCCTCCCGAAAAAGTGCATCCACCATTCCTTTTTTGGGGGAGAATGAAATTTTCACAAACCAGAAACGACAAAGAGGGGCAAATTAGTGACGGCAATTCGCCTTGCTGAATTTTGAAAAGCAACTGTAAAAGGTCCTAGCTATGCGTGGTTGGTGGCCCCTTTTTCTTGCCTGCTTTTGCTTTTCCACGCCATTGTTTGCCGGAAAAGCATCTTTTTTTGAGCCGCAGTCACCATTGGTGGATTTTTTTTTGCCATTCTATGGCAAAGACGGCCAAAAGCTTTGGGATGCCAGGGGCAGTGATGCAGAAATTTTCATGGATTCTCATCGCCTGCTAGTTCACAATCTCTACGTACGCCTTTTTAGTGGATGGGGCAGCGGCATGCCTCGCATCATCCTGGAAAGTCCCAGCGCAGAATTCAATGGCGACGACAACTGTCTTTCAGGAGCAGATTTCATCCACGTTGTGGGAAATCTTTTCACCGCTATCGGCAGCAGGTGGACATTCTTCGGTGAGGGTCGCAGCATCATCCTTGAGCAGGAAGTGCAGGTCTTTTTTGAGGCAAATATTGTCCGTACATTTTCCACTGCCTCCAACGGAGAGCCGAGAAAAGGAGAAGATTTTACCACAATTACGGCCCATGCGTTGCAAATTTCCGATTCCAGCCAAGGTTTTCTTCTGAATTTTTCCCAGGAGGTCACAATCCTAGCCAATGATTTCAAGCTCACCTGTGACGCACTGGAGGTGGAAGCTCTCTACGTTGATCAGGCTATTTTTTTGGACCACGGAACAGCCGGAGAAGTTCTTCGAAGCCTCCGGGCGGAGGGAAATGTGCACGTCGAAGAACCTGTAAGAGCCATCCACGCCGATGTCATGGAATTTTTCCCCGAGGAGGGTGTCCTTTTGCTGTCGGGGAATGTGTCCATCGCGGAAGACGGAATGACCTTCTATGGCCAGAAGATTTTCATTCGCCGCGGCGACAAGCACGTTCTCGTTGATTCTTCTGCCGTTGTACGGAGAGCAATTGCCTGCGACTATGACGAGTGAAAACCGACATAGAATTTTAGGCGGTAATAATACCCCGATGGGAAAAGTTCTTTTTCTAGACTGTAAAAAGTTCCAGGCGTCAGGTTTGCTTTCTGTCGAGGGCGGCGACGCCGGGCAGCTCCTTCCCCTCCAGGAACTCCAGGCTTGCTCCGCCACCCGTACTAATGAAGCTGATGTCTTCCGCTCGACCGCTGGCATGGAGAGCGCCGATGGAATCGCCGCCGCCCACTATGGAGAGAGCCTTGGAGTCGGCAATAAATTTTGCTATGGCAGAAGTTCCTTCCGCACAGGCAGGAATTTCAAAGACTCCCACGGGTCCATTCCAGAGAATTGTCCTGGAATCGGCGATGCATTTTCCGAATGATCTGATCGTCTTTGGACCAATGTCCACTCCTATCCAGCCATCGGGAATAGATCCTTCCACGGTCCGCAGCTTACCAATTTTTTTCTTTTCAAGGTCCAAAAGGTCTGTGCACTGGCTGTCTACCGGCAAAATTAACTCAACTTTTTTATCCCGAGCCTTTAGAAGAGCGCGGTGGGCATCTTCCACTCGATTGGGCTCAACGAGGCTTTTCCCGACGGTTTCTCCGAGAGCAAATTTGAACGTGTAGGCCATGGCGCCGCCGATGAGCATAGCGTCGCAGCGGTTCAGGAGGGCATCGATGACGGCGATTTTGTCACTCACCTTCGCCCCACCAAGGATGACGGTGAAGGGGCGCTCCGGTTGGCTAGTTTTTGCTCCCAGGAACTCCAATTCGCGCTGCATGAGAAATCCCGCCACACGGATGGGAATCAGTCGTGGAATACCGACGGTGGAGGCATGGGCCCTGTGGGCCGTTCCAAATGCGTCGTTCACGTAGGCCTCACCGTAACTAGCTAATTTGGCAGAAAACGTAGGATCGTTGGCCTCTTCCTCCGCGTAGAAACGTAGATTTTCCAATAAAATTACGGACCCATCGCCCAGTTCATCGATTGTCGAAGCAACCTCCGGTCCAAGGCAATCGTCCAGGAAGAGCACGGGCCTTCGGAGCAGGAAGGATAGCTCCTGGGCAACTGGCCGAAGGGTATATTTGGAGTTTTTTTGCCCATTTGGTCGACCCAAATGGCTCAGTAAAATTACCTTATTAGAATGCCGCAGAAGATGTTCGACGGTGGGTAAAGAGGCACGAATGCGCGTATTGTCCGTCACCTTTCCATTGGAAATGGGCACGTTAAAATCCACCCTCACAAGCACCTTTTTCCCGGTTAAATTGACATCCGCCACCGTTTGAATTCGTTTCATAGCCACCTCGGGCACATTTTGCAGCTATGACGACAAATTCAAGCATTCAAAGTGCCAATTGGAAAACATTTCACCCCCGAGCGGCGCGAGGATCTTAAAAATTTAGATAAAGTGTCAGGGACGGCGAAGGAATGTGGCGGCGAGAACCAGCGCAGAAATTGTCAAAGAAATGTGCAATAAAATGGTTTGGGAATCAAAAATTCCCGTGGTAAATTCCTCGAGGACAATGAATGCATCCTGCTGACTAAGAAAATGCCGCAGAGCAGAACAACTCCCCGGCAGCAAAAATTGATTAAGAATCCGCGGCCCAAAAAAAAGAGACAGAAGGGAAACAAACGTGGCGGCGCCCGCCATCGTCGTCGAACGGAAGACTGCACTGAAGAGGAGTCCAAGGGAAAGATGCAGCGCCCCCGCCATGGCGAGAAAGGCCATTCCGCCGGCAAATTCCATGGAAGAAAAAAAAGGGAAGGGGAAGGATACGCAGCCGGAGGACCCGGCATAGGCCTGGATTCCGATGGAGCACATCCAAAGGAAGAGGTAATGTGCCCAAAGAGCACAAAATTTACAGCCGACGACGGTGGCCGACTTCAGGGGGATGGACAGCAGGCCGTCGAGGGTGCCACCGCTCCGCTCTTCGGCAATGGAGCGCATGGACAGGAGCGGCACAACCAGGAGGGCCCCTATCCAAAAAGTTTGCAGCCAGTGGGCCGTCGGGTGAACAAAGTGGGGTTCCTGGGTAAATTCCTGCAGCACCGCAAGAAACATTGCCGCATTTAGAAGGAGAAAAAGGGTGCCCAGCGCGAGAAATATGGGAGAAAAGAGCATCTGCTTCCATTCGTGGAAAAACAGCGCACCGAATCGTTTCACGGTGTATTGCCTTCCTCCGTCGCAGCAAGAAAAACATCCTCCAGGGGCGATGATTCCCTCTCCCAGGAAAGCAGTCGTTCTTCCGACGAGGAACCAAAGAGGCAGAGCGCGGCGGCGAGCCCACCCCCTTCCCCAATGGAAACCGTGTAGTGAAATTCTTCCAAATCCCTCCGCAGGTCAACCTCCAAAATGCCGGGCAATGTTCGCAACTGTTTCTCCAGGGAACCGCCGTCCTGGACCAGCCTCCGGCTGTGGCCGTGCCAGCGCTGCGGAGATCTGGGAAGCATCCTGTGCCGCAGGGCCTCCGGAAAACCGTCGGCGATAAGTTTGCCTCCGCTGAGAATCAATACCCGAGGACAGAATGCCTCCACTTCGCCGAGGACGTGGCTGGAAAAAAAAATGGTTGGCGCGTCCGGTAGCCGGCGAAGCAGCTGTCTCAGGTCCCTGGCCTGGCGGGGATCCAGCCCCATGGTCGGCTCGTCCAAAAGGAGAATTTGGGGTCGACCCAACAAAGCATCGGCCAATCCCACCCGCTGTCGGTGGCCGCGGGAAAGCTTCCCTATGACGCAGCGACGAGCTCGGTAGAGGAGATCGCAGGCCTGTAAAATCTGAGTCACTTCCCGGCGCACGTCCGGAACATTCTTCAGCTGTGCACGGAGCTGGAGATACTCCCAGACGGTGAGCCGGTCCGGCAAGGGATTATTTTCCGCCATGTAGGCAAAAAGGCGGCTCGGGCAGTGGCCACGGCGGGAAATGGAAAAATTCCCAAGAAAAGCCGTTCCAGATGTGGCATCGATGAGGCCGGCCAGGATGCGCAGGGTGGTCGTTTTTCCGGCTCCATTAGGGCCGAGAAATCCAACAATTTCCCCCGGGGCTATGGAAAAACTAAGGGCGTCGATGGCTACTTTCTTTCCAAAGCGACGCGTCAAATTTTCAACCACAATCGCAGCTCCCATTGGTAAAAGTAAGGGACAAAGGACCATTTCTGTCGAGGAAACTCCGTCACAACTTCCTCGGAAAATCGGAAAACTTAGGCAAGGGAGGCGATGCATTCCATAAAGAAATTGGCAATGTGCAGGTGGCGCTCCGGGTTCTGACTATTACAATAGTCCTTTGGGAAAAGGACTTTCCCGTAGGTCACGCGGACAGGGCTGAACCAGCATGGCATTCCTCCATTTTTTCCCCAAGCCGCAAAGGTTCCTGCGATGTAGGCTGGAACGACGGGTACCTGGGTCATGGCCGCCAGCATGCCGGCGCCGCGCTTGGGGGGCAGTAATTTTCCATCGGGGGAGCGGGTGCCTTCGGGAAAGAGAATCACGGCTTGGTCATTTTTAAGCAGGCGCAGTACGGTTTTGACGGCGGCAAAATCGCTTCCTCCATCCAGGTCCACCGGGACGGTGAGGAAACGCCGGAAGATCCATCCCCAGGGCCCAGACTTGAAGAGGGTTTTTCTAGCAAAAGAATAGATGCAGCGGCCGGTTCCAGCGGCCAGGAGAGGTGGGTCCAGAAAACTGCAATGGTTGGCCACAATGAGACAGGGCCCAGTGCTGGGAATATTCTCTTCCCCAAAAATTCGCAGGTCAAAAAAGTCTTCCAAAACTACACGGCAAAGCCAGCGGCCCAGGGAAAAAATAACGGGCGCGTCGAAGCTGTCTTCCGGCAACTTCACGGCCGTAGGTCCTCCAGCCGTTGACGCAACAGTTCTACCACTTCCTCCAGGGATAGGTGCGTACTGTCGATGCACCAGATGCCTTCTGGAAGCTGCATCTGTTCACTGTCCCGTCGATCCCGGTCCGCAACGTCATCGCGGACACCTTCCCTGGCCCGCCTCCGGGCGCGTTCGTCCAGATCTGCCATCAGACACACCCGCAGAATGGCATCCGGAAAAACCGTCCCCGTTACATCCCGGCCCTCCGCCACAATACCTCGAAATCCTGCTGACAGCGCAGCGAGGGGAAGTTCCCGTTCGTAGGCATGCAAAAATTTTCGCACCGCCGGAATGGCCGCATAGTCAGGCACGGCATCGTTAATTTCCGGCCGACGCAGTTCCCTATCGGAAACAAGTCGTCCATCCAAAGATAAATGAGCCCGATTGCCCTGGAAAATCGTAGTTGGCCGCAGACTCCGAAGCCGCTTTTCCACGGCATCGGACAATCGGGCAGAAATATTTTCCTTCAAAAAAAAGTGGGTCAATAGGCGATAGTGTTCCCCGGTGGAGACAAAGGCAAATCCACAGCGCTCCGCCAGTGCCCTCGCGGTGGTCGTTTTTCCGGACCCGGCACCGCCATCGATGGCAATAACCTGAAAATTTTCCCGTTCCAGAGGATAGTACCCCTCCACCGCTGCCGCCGCCTCCTTTGCCCACGCCATCCACGTCTCCTCATCTTGCTGCCGCCGCAGGGAATCGTAGTCCCCATGGACGACGCACAAATCCCAGTCTACCTCTCCCCGAAGACATGTTCCGGCAAGAAAAATAAGAGCAATTCCCCGGTAGCAGCTCCCCATCATTCCACGGTCACCGATTTGGCCAAATTGCGTGGCCTGTCAACGTTGCATCCCCGAAGAACTCCCATGTGATAGGCAAAAAGTTGCACGGGAATGGCGGCCAGGATGGGCTGCACGGCGGGGTGGGCCTCCGGAACGGCAATGATGTCATCGGCCGTGGTTTCCGGAAATGTTCCCCCTCCGGGAACCACGGCGATGGTGCGGGCCCCTCGGGCCCGCACCTCATGGATATTGGAAATGGTTTTTTCGAGGGTAAGTCCGTCACAGGCAAGAAAAAAGGCAGGACAATCCGGAGAAATGAGAGCAATGGGACCATGTTTCATTTCCGCCGCCGCATAGCCCTCCGCGTGCACGTAGGAAACTTCCTTCAACTTCAAGGCACCCTCAAGGGCAATGGGAAACATTGCCTGCCGGCCAAGGAAAAGCATGTCGCGGCAATTTCGGTATCGTTCGGCGACGGAACGAATTGAGTCGCTGAGCTTGAGGGTTTCCTGGACCTGCTGGGGAAGCCGGCGCAGTGCCTCTGCAATGGCCGTTCCTTCCTCGTAGGAAAGGTCTCGCAGCCGACCAAGGTGGAGGGCGAGCAGGGCGGCGATGCAGAGCTGGGAAGTGAAGGACTTTGTGGAAGCAACCCCAATCTCCGGCCCCGCGTGCTGGTAGATGCCTCCGTCCGCCTCCCGGGCGATGCTTGACCCGACGCCATTCGTTATGGCAAGGACCCGGAAGCCCTTCCTCTGGGCCTCCCGCAGGGCGGCAAGGGTGTCCAGTGTTTCCCCGCTCTGGCTGATGATAAGTACGAGTGTATTCCGCTCCATGGGGGCGTTGCGGTAGCGAAATTCCGAAGCGTACTCCACTTCCACCGGGATACGGGCAAATTTTTCGATGAGGTATTCGGCGGCAAGGCAGGCGCACCAGGCGGACCCGCAGCCACAGAGAATGATCCGGTCAATGTGGCGCAATTCCCGCGGAGACATTTGGAGTCCCCCAAAGTGGGCCGTGCTGCCGTCGGCGAAGAAGCGTCCCCGCATGGCATTGGCCAGAGATTTTGGCTGTTCAAAAATTTCCTTCAGCATGAAGTGGCGGTAGCCGTTGAGTTCCACGGCGGAAAGATCCCAGTCCACGGCCTGTCGCACGGCGGCGATGCGCTCCCGATTGAGGGTGAGGATGGAAAAATCATCGCCACGAATGTGGACCAGCTCGTGGTCGTTGAGAAAAATAGCATCCCGAGTACGGGAAATGAAGCCGGCCACATCGCTGGCAAGAAAGTACTCGCCGTTTCCGATGCCGAGGACGAGGGGAGAACTGTTGCGGGCACCCACCATTTCCTGCGGACAGTCGGCGCAGAGTACGACGATGCCGTAGGTGCCACGGACGTGGAGAAGGGCTCGACGCACACTCTCCAGGAAGCGATTGCAATTTTCCCTCTCCGGTTCCTTGGCGTAGTGGTAGGCAATGAGGTTGGCTAGAACTTCGCTGTCCGTCTCCGAAGAGAGGGAAAATCCCTTTTCGGAGAGAAATTTCCCAATGGCGGAAAAATTTTCGATGACACCGTTGTGGACGAGGACGATTTTTCCGTCGCTGCTGCGGTGCGGATGGGCATTTTTTTCCGTGACGTCTCCGTGGGTAGCCCAGCGGGTGTGGCCAATGCCGGCGGTTCCAACAAGAAGCTCTGCGGTTGTTTTTTCAATGAGAGCATCCAGGGGACCCACGCTCCGGGAAATGACGATTTTTGAATTCTCCCAGACGGCAATTCCAGCGGAATCATAGCCCCGGTATTCAAGGCGGCGAAGACCCTCCAGTAGAATATCTTTTGCTCCGTTTTTCCCTAAATATCCAACGATGCCGCACATTCCGTCGCCCCGTATAGGTCCCTGGGAACGATTCCACAAGAAAAATGGCCAGCGGGACTTCGGTATCCAGATCGGTCGATTTTCACATTTTTCTTTGCTCTTTTTGTGAAAAATGGATATCCTTCGTTTGTGGTAGACCTGACGAAGCTCCCATTTCTTCCGCAGAGAAACGAAGCAGCACAAGATAGCAGTGGAAACGCTCCAGTCGATGCACCGACCATAGAAACGGCGGCGGATGCTACGCCGTCCCAGGAAGGGGCGGGCAATCTGCCGGCAAGGCAAAGCCTAAGCAACATCGACCAGCGCAGCCCATTTTCACTTCGTCCGCAGACAGGTAGGACACCTCTCGGACAACAGATGCAAAATTCGGTTCAGTCTAATTTTTTTGAAACAATGGCGAAAACGGCGACAGCCAGAGGACTGGGCGCGTCTGCGGCTCTTCCACGGCAGGCGGCACCGCCGCCCCTCCCGGCAACGGACCAGGGAGGATCCAATGGGCTCACTTCTGCCCCCGCGGTGGTGGAAAAGCAGATTCCAAGAGCAGAGTCGCAGTCGACGGCCCCTTCGAAAGAAATGGAAAACGGACAAATGTCGGCAAGCCGATGCACCATTTGCAGCGAAAATGGCACGGAAATTCGGCTTCCGAAAGGTGCAAAAATCACCTATGCATACGTCGGCGAAAACACCAACGGCAATCATACGTTTATGATTGCCGTTGACGTCACCGGGAAAGGGAATTTTCATGAATTTACAATTGAGAACCCAAATTTTCCCGGTGAAAAAGATGATTTGCGCCTAAATTTTCAACTTTCCAAAAATGACAGCGAAAGTTTGCAAACGGTTTTATCTGGAAGGAAAATGGGAACTTTGAAGAATTTGGCCAAGAGGATTTCCCACAGAATAACGAGGTCTAGCAGAAGGTCTGCAGCACAGCAACGTAGAGATAGTTTCCAATGTAAGTTTTCCTCTTCCTGCGCAGTAAAAAGAGCAGAAAACGAACTGCTTTGGCACACCCAGAGTATGGGGTGTCCAAATTTTGGAAGTGAACAAATATTTGCTGACGGTACAAAAATTCAGAGTTTGCAAGATTGCGTTCGGGGTGGGTCCGCCCCGATAACTCATTATTCGCGAGATGAGGCCATGCATTTTGCTGAGGTTGGGTTAAAGGATGACTCAAATGCGATAAACAGTCGAAAATGGGTTTCACAAATTCCAAATGACTTTTTTTCACGGGCGGAAGAAGCTGCGGCTTCAGATGGAACAGGTGGTGAAGTTGACTATGCAGCCACTCTATTTAGGTGTGTTCCCGATATAGTTAGCCACCCAATTATTAAAGATGTGACGCGAGGAACTCCTGGAGTAATTGCAGACTTTAATGGAAATAATATTGAATTAGTGCCAAATGGAGTCAGTGCTGTGACTGACCGTGGAGATGTAAGGCAGATTATTTCCACTGAATCTGTATCGTTAAATGTCATTCTGAGGGCATTTCGGGAAGCATATCCCAACGACGAAGCAAGAAGCATGCTAGCTCTAATTCATTTTCTGGCCGGCCCATTTTCACAGCAGTGTGCCGCTGCAGTGCAATCTGGATGCTTCACTGCAACACAAAATTCATCAATAAATAGTGCGTTTTGTGGTGATGTAAAAACTTTTTCAAGAGTGACTCTTAGTCGGGATGCCACCATCAAGTGGGAGAGTATAGTTGTCAAGTATAATGCGGACGATGAGCATAGGGAAGCAGAGGAAATTCCGGAACATAATCTTGTGTGTGCAACACTGCAATATACGGTTGGCAAACCTTTTAATGAGCAAAATCCATCCTCAGTTCCAGAGGAATGGAATTCTCTACAAAGGAATCCCGATGGAAGTTTGCAGGATGTTCCGGGACTTTCGTTTAGAATAGAAGATGCGTCGCTCATGGCACGTTTTTGAGACGGCAAACTAACGCATCCCCAACGATCATTTTCTTTGACATCAATGCGTACACCTCTCCAAATGCAAATATTGGGGAAGAAAAATTAGACGCCTTTTGCCAACGGAAGATGCTCCGTTTAAAAGTGTTTACCTGGGCATTTGTCGTCTGGAGAAAAAATGGACTGGGAAAATTCGAGATTGGGGAATAATTTACTTCCAGCTCATGGTTTTATTTGGCGAAAGCGTCCAGATGGGTCAGGGGTGAAATGAAGCAACTTACACAAAAACTTTACACACTCGCCGGACAAACTTTTGCTAATTGCCGAATCCACCCTTGGAATGGGTTCAAAATTGCCCGGGGGACATTCAGGACTTTTTCCGTTGCGACTTAAATGGCGGACAAAAATCTAAAAAATATTTGACAAATTCGCATTGCAAGTATCTCCTCCCGGAGATGTCCAGCGTGCCGTCAGACGTACCGAAATCCATGCCTTCGGAGAAAAAAGCTTCTGCTGCATCGCTGAAAGCGCAGCGCGTCAGCGCAGTCGCAATTCTTACAATTGTTGGATCCCTGTGCGCCCTTGCGCTTGGAGCAGTAGGTGCATTTGCGCTTGGAGTGATAGGTGTATTTGTACATATTGTAATCGTATCATCCGTAGTTTTAGCAGTCATATTTGCAGTAGCTATTACGGTGTCTGCCTACAACAAACACAGACTATCGTTTCCACCGCCAACAACGTATTTGGACGAACATAGCGTACTTGTTACTGTCTACTGTCTTGATGCGTTTTTGGACGAATTCGACGGAGAAACTCGCAACCAAGTCACCTCTGTTACCTGCGTTACTTCCGATGAAGGAAAAATGCAACTTAGTGTGGAGATGAATGGGCAATTGTTCCACGTTGACGTCGACGACCTCGAATCTGCAGATACTGCGTTTCCAAAAATGAAAGTTTTCAACATCAAAGCACAGCTCACGGAGAATGTGACTTTTGACGATTGCTCGCGTGCCAAATTTAAAGAATTGCAAGTCATCTTGTTTAAAAATGCTAGGACGCCGGAAACATTTTCTTTAACCATGGTAGGTGAATTCGGTGCGTTGGAAGTAATTGATTTTTCGGGATGCAATGACATGCGGAACCTTAATTTTTCCGGCGAAGAATTAACTGGCATTGAAGATATTGGCATATTCGGCTGCCAACAACTTACGAACGTTGCTGGAATCTGGGATGGTGAACATCCCCTATTTGATCGGGAGTCTTTTCGGGAATTAACGATTAAATCTTGCGAGAATTTTCCCAGTGAAGGTATAGGTAATTGGCTGGCAGTAAATGCAAAAAAATATGAAGAGAGACTCAGTGGCAGAGTCTACATATCCGGTAGGGGCGCCAGGGAAATTTCCGTTACTCTTATTCGCCTGAAGGATTTGCCAACACTAACCAGTTTTTCCGAACTCACGGATTTATCTTTCGTGGATTACAGTCCCTACAATGCCACGGAAAAATTCCATATTCCTCATAGAAATTTGATAGGAAGTTCGCGGAGTATTAATGCTAGCTCGTACCACGACAATGTTCACCATTTGACCTTGACCGCGGTTGAATTATTCTTCGATGGTGCCGCAGTGGAGCCGCCTCCGCAAAATGCCACCGGAACGAATGCAATAAACACGAGTAGAGTCAATGGGGATAATTATAAATTGCATATTGCAGTCAAAGACCCCGTTGAAAAAGTGATTTTTAAAAATAAACCGGCGGAACCACTCACCGTCGCATTAACGAAAAAAAGTCCATTGCTCACGGTGGAATTTCCAAGTCTGGAGGCAGTTCCAGAAGAGATGCTCCTAAAAGTGACAAACTGCGCCGGGGGAGGTGC
>JAITOA010000048.1 GCA_031290195.1 Puniceicoccales bacterium
TTTGATAATGCTATAATTGCAGAATAAACTTCTTCGCATTTTGTTTCTCGCATTATTGCGTTAGGTGATCTCATTACACAATAAGCTGCTTCGCTTAATTTTTTTAGCTCAGGATTCGGTGATTTTTCATGGTCGCTACAAATGGCCACAATTGTATTGAAGTTTCCTGGTGACAGCATTTTTCGGGTCATGTATCTAATTCTATCTTTTTCGGTTGTTAATATGCTTGCTTTTGCGTAAAGCATGGATGCTAATTTTAAAATGTTTTTATTCGGATTTTCCTGTCTTTCTAATTTCTCAAGCAGTGTGGATGCGTAAAAAAATGCGCTACAAATTAAGCCACTACTACATTCACTGCGACCAAGGGATTCGCCAGAATTTATTCCTTTTCCGGCGGCATCGACGATGGAGGAATAGGCCGCAAGTTGATTTTCAGTAACAGGCAAATTTCCATCCGTGCCTTCATTTAATTTTTCATGTGAAAATTCAAAAATTGTTGCCATTCCCTCGAAATATTTATTAATCGTTTTTTCGTGGAACTCGGCTGAAACACCTTCCTTGCCGTATGCTAGTGTTATTCGTCTGTTTTTAGCTGCAGCATTATCATAAATTTCGATGCTGCTTCTACTTTCATCTGCAACAGCAAATACTTGAAATTTGCACTCGTTACTGCCATCGCACGGGCATCCAAGATAGGCGCCAACGTCATCGCGTGAAAGTAAAAATCTTCCAGTTTGCTGTCCGCTTACGTATTCCATCATTCCTTTTTTGTTGCAATCATATGCGAAGTGTAAGTAGCGATCGTCATCGCCATGCGGGGGGAAGAAAATGATTTCTTCTTTCTCAAATCCAGCCTCCTTGTTTACTAAAAATGTTGGCCACGAAGTCTTAGCTTCAGATTTATTGGGCGCAAATCTACCGCATGTGTTGCTAAACACCAATTCGCGATTTGTACTATTAGAAACAATTCTCCCATCCTTATACTTCGCAAATGGCACACGTAGATTATCCGGATGGAAAAGATAAAATTCATGCCCACCATCTACTTCCTTGCAGAATATTGTCAGTTTCGCATTTGAAAATAGCTGCAGCATATCTGAAAGATTTCCCCTGCGTTCACCAGCAGATTCTATGTTTTTACGACATACATCTTCTATGGACTTCTTTTGAATAAATTTACCATACTCAGAATGCGTAGTTTCACCACTCCTTAAATTGACAGATACAATGCCATCTATCACAATGTTACCGTCTTCCACTTTTGCCCGGTTAGTAGTTTCTATCCCAGGAAAATTACTGAGAAATGGAATCCTTTGCTTTGCCGAAATAATTGGCTTTCCATCGGCCTTCAGCATGAGTCCATTCCTAATATCCAACCTCGTTCCATTTCCAAAGAACTGCCCAATGAATTCCTCCAAAGCCTCCAAAGAAATGCCCGCACTAACCGGATCATCTATCAACTTCAAATTTTTAATTACTTCAATGCCAAATAGTGAACATTCACTAAAATGTTTTGAGAGATCATAATTGTCTACGGAATTACGATCATTAACCCTTTGTCCACCTACAACTTCAGCGTTGTATATGGCAGACAATCCGAAGCGGGGGTCCAGGCCAATAATGGCGATCCATTTCTTTTCATCGTCGCTAAAATTCACTCCAAGCTTTTCCTTGAGTACTGCCACTTGAAGCAGTGAAATAATTTCCTGGTTTCGCCCGCTGAGATCGCTAATTTGTCTAAAATTTCTCAGGAGACTTGAACTCGGATGTTTGTCATTAAGAATACCTTTAATTTTTTCTTTATCGGGGCCACTAAGTCTATCAAAATTCGCGATGAGAAGTTCAGACAATGCTCGCATTTTAGATGCCGCAACAATGCGCTCAACCTCCGATGCATTGTCGTTATTCATATCATCGACAGCACTTTCTAAGCATTCTCTAATTTTACCTAAAATATATTTCGCATTTTTTTTGCCTTTCTCGCTGTCGTAGTGCATTGAAATCACACAGTGTACCACGTCAGCGAAATCAGGATCTCCCGAATATTTTTGAAGATTTGAGCCTATATTTGCCATAAATGCAATTGGATCATGAACATGTTGCATAAATTGAAGTTTTGGATACGATACTATCGCCGAAGAACTAGTATCTTTTCTATTAAAAAGGTCTCCAATCTTGTTCCCATGTTTCCGCAAATCCTGAGTGCCACACGCGTGCTCAACGGACACATTGCTAATCGCATTTGAACCTTCATCAGATCGCAAGAAAGAATAAATCTTTCCCCAATCACCATCAGTCCCCCCAAATGGGTCAGTAAATATCGCCGCCTGCGTAATCATGGATAGACAGGTGGCCTTTTCGTTTTCCGTTCTCGTATTTATACTACATGAAATCAGGACGGACGTAAATCCAAGAAATGATTTAACAACGTCATCTGGCCATTGTTCGATTGACGAATTTCCATCACTCGGCATCAAATCTTCCCTTCCAATCATCGTCAAAAAAACACTTTGAAAATTTGTGCCATCTCGGATGTTTGCGGCGGTGTTACTTGTTATATCACCTATTCCTTTAGTCCTGCAAAATTGACAAAAGCTAGTAACAAACTTTCTTGTAACGGGAAGTAGGGCCACCCCCCCTTCCGGCGCCTGGTCCGCGAAAAAGCTTCTAAGGGAACCCGCATCTTCATAATTCGGAATTAGCAATATTGGCTTTTCGAGTTCGCCAAATCCGCTTCTGGATGGCACTGATTTGTTAAATGCATCTTTTAATGCATTTTCATATGCCAACGATTCCGCAGTAGATTCCGGGGTGTTTTCCTTATAGTGATCGCTCGAATCTTCATTCTTCAGGACAAGGTTTCTGCTTTCTATTTCCCCCGCTCCAGCAGCCACAGCCCAGGAGGTTTTTGAGTTGAGAAATGGACTTAAACTAGAAATAAGAGCATTGTATGTCGACTTCATGAAAAAACTAAAAAACCACATTGAGATGCAGCAGCGAAACGTATTATTTAATTTATGCACATACTGCAACAGCTGAATACTTCTTGCGGCGATAACCTCCGCATGTTCTATCAAAGAAGCAAGCTTCCTCTCTAGTTCTTCACTAGAATCATCGTCCCCAACCGTACCTCCAAGCGCTCTAATGTAAGATGCAATTTCTTCTCTATTTTCATCTTCATCCTCCACTCGATTATTCCGTAATTCCTCCAGAAATTGCTTCCCTTTTCGATACGCAAGAGTTGAATTCGAAAAAGACGTTCCTATTGATAAGAGGCTACCTTTTAGAAGCTTGCTATCCGTTGCTTTGGAAATTACCTTCTCGGATTGTAATCGAAAATCTCCATCGGAGAGGATCCCTACATTAGAACTCTGAGCAGCTACATCCGACAACACAGGGGAAGTTTACCATCGATGGCGGCCGGTGTAAATTTTTTTATGCGGACACAAAATTTTTCCATCGGGGCATTTTCCCCATTTTGGCGCCCATCCCTTCTCCCCCGGGACGGGAACGGGGAAGGAAGGACTAAAAAATATTAGCGATGAAACGGAGATAATTCACTGGTACAAAAGCATAAAGACTGGAATGATACCGCTGGAACTGAAAATTTGGCCCCCAGGAAGGATCCGTGGATTTCCGAAGCAGCGTTTGTGGGCGTCCGGATTACCTGGCCTTCAAAATATTTTCCAAAAAGTCTTCCCGAAAGTCCGCCTGGCCACCTTTACCAGACATTTTTCACCGCGTGATGCAGTCGGCATATTCGACATCCACCGCTATTATCGGAGGAATTGCTTTCTCCCGCGTTGCTTCCGCCCATCCATCGGGAAGTGCAGATGGATTTCCTTTGTCGAAGGGAGTCCCTATCCTATATTGTATCGCCATGAACGTGAAAGAATCTTGGGAAATTGGACCACCAGATGCTTCAGCCTCTTCGAACATTATTTCCTGGAAGGGACCAGAGCCACCAAAATAGCTTTTAATTGCAACCGTGGTATCAGCATTGAAGCGCACCGATGAAAATCTATATTGTGCTCCGGACGCGGCGAAATGCCGGAGAAATTTTTGCCTTGGATCCACTGAGTGGATGGCCGACATAAGCATATATGAAACTCCCTGCCAATAGGGACCGCCTAAAAAATTCATCAATGCTCTTAGTCGCATCGGATTATTGTCGTAGGAGTTGTAGATAACTTCAATCAATTTTTTGACGGCACTTTCCCTGGAAAAAGTCACAGCACTATCCCCGATGCCAAGATAATAATTTTGTATGCACCAAAATTCCCCTCGAAGTGCATCTCCTAATATAATAAAGCGACCTAACTTTTCCACACAACCATCATAGTTTCCCGAGGAAGCTCCCTCGAAAAAATCTTCCGAAAGTCCGGCCGCAATTTTTCGTTCTTCCCGCGAATTGGCGCTTTCATTCGCCTGAAATTCTTCTTTTGCCAATTCCTTTGTCTGTTCCAGATCAAGGCGGCGGCAATCCCGACTGGACGCAGAGACTCTCTCTATGAATTCCCGATCAATTGGTACATCGCATTTTTCTCTAAAATTCTCCACTGATTCGACGGCTTGTTCGGACGTAATGTCCGTAACATTGAGAATCGCAGGTTCAGCGGCAGGTTGCCGGGAATTTGCAGATTTCCAAGGAATAGGGTCTCCGCCCTTTGCTGGTTGAAAATTTCCAGTGTCTAGCACAGTATCATCTTCGGCATCTAATGGTTGAGAATTTTTAGGTGTTACATCGCCGCTCGAACGAGGAACTTCAATAGCCTCGGAAGGAGCAGGTTCTGGTGGTTGAGGCGGAGGAATTTCTTCGGAGGCGGAGGAATCCTTAAGGAAATAAAATTTTCCCATTAGGGAAAGGGCCACGATTCCGGCAGCTCCGGCGCCTATGCCGGCTAGCGGGAGAACGAAAACAAACAGCAATGCGGACAATGTGCCAGCCCCAATTATTGCCGCCACAAACATAGTCGTTCGGACACGGCGCCACTGTGATGGAGAAGTTTTCTCCTGCGGCTGACCTACTTGCAAATTGTTGGCAGGAAGGTGGTTCCGACTTCCAGTCTTTGGAATAGAATCTACCATACCCCCCGGGATAGCATTTGAGGGCAACACCTCCGGAAGGTCAACAAAAAACGACGGAGTGGGACGGCTTCTTCTCTGGAAAAGTTGCAGTGCGATAACGGAGACCCCCCGATGAAATTTTTCAAGATTCATGAGGAGTACGCTTCTCATCGACCATTTCTGTCTTGCGCCAAATCATTGCGGCGCCATTGACTGCTACTCCTATCGGCGACAAAGGTTTTTTATCCCTTTTTTCTTCCTCCCATTTGTCGGGAAATTCAGATGGCTTATCCTTGATGAATGGGGTTCCAATGGTGCATTGCATAGCTGTGTATAGGAAGGAGTCCTTGTCAAATACACCTTTGCTTATGGTAGCATTTGAATCTTTGCAAACAATCCAGCTCGTAATGGTAACCGTAGTGTCAGCATTGAAGTTCACCGCCGAAAACCTAGATTGGGTTCCAAACTCACCTGGCAAACAAATTTCTGGGCCCTTGGTGTGGGGTACGGCAGCCAATGTAACTTCGAATGAAAATCCATTCGCACAGCAACCTAGAAAGAATCTTAGAGCCCTCAATCGCATCGTGTCAGTATCGTAGGATTCATAAATAACTTCAACTACTTTCTGAGCGGTATCTTCCTGGGGAAAGGTTGTTCTGAATGTATCTGCTAACAATCCCTCTTTAGCAAAAACCGGCTTGAGTTTATGACTTCCAATGCGTCGAATATCGCCTAGCATTAGGCTGCTACTTTTTAACTTTTCCTTGTAGCTATCATATTCTTTACGAAAAGCGCCATCAAAAAACTTTTCAGAAAGTTCAGCTGCAAATTTTCGTTTTTCCCGCATCGAGTCATCGTCCCTTTGCAAATGTTGCCCAAGAAATTCCTTTGCCTGGCCTGGATCAAGGCGCTTACACGGCTGCTTGGACTTGTTAATTGCATTTTTATTTCCCGCACCGATTTCGACGCGGAACGTGCTTTCAAAGTTACCCATCAATTCGGTGGCTCTCGAGGGTGAAATCTCCGTAAATTTGATGTCCGCACATTTGGCGATCGGAGGAGGACTTTCGGTATTTGTTGGGCTAGGAATTTCTTTTACACTGGGAGGGGAATCTGCAACTTCTTCGGAATCATGGAGTTCACCGCCCTGTGAAGCGGGGGCTCCAATGTCCTGCGGAGGAGAATCTTCATTCTCCTGCGGAGGAAAATTTTTCGCGCCTATTGTATCGGAAATTCCATCTCTGCCAGGACAAGAATCTCCAACTTGCTCAATGGTCGGAGCCGGTGAACCCTCAATTTGATTGGGAAGGGAATCGCCGCCGCCTGTGGGCGGAAGCTTCTTAGCTATCACAGGGGGAGGAGTTTTTTCGGAAGGAGACAGTGGTTTGAAGCAATAAAATTTTCCCATCAGAAAGAGGGCCGCAGCTCCGGCAACTGCGGCGGCAGCGCCGACCATAGGTGCAACGGAGAGAAATAGCAGCGTGGTCGACACGGCGGTTCCCAGGAGCGCCACCACAAATAGGACGACACGGACACCATGCAATTTTGATGGAGAAGTGGCCTCCGGTTTTTTGGGCGGCTGCCCCGTTTGCAAATTTTCAATGGGAAAAAAGTCCCGACTTTCGGTATCTAGCATGGAATTCACTTTGAATGTCTCCGAAAAGATATTTCCACAAAAATTTTACCGGAAGTCAATGGCAAAGGGAGCGCTGCCATCCGGTCGGCGTGTCTTGAAATGGCCGTGGGAAAACGGCGAAATTCCACCAGAGGAAATGTACTGTTCACACACTTGCTTTTAGTCTACACTTTTGCGATGGGTTCTTGGAAAGATTTTTTTTGAAAATGGATGAATTTTCGGAAACCAGGGCGGTGGAGCGGTCCGTGGTGGTCGTTTCTCTGGCCACGGTGGCGTCGCGGGTGGGTGGACTGCTAAGGGACATCGTTATCTTTGCGCTGCTGGGGCTGTCCACTTGGAGCGGTTTGTTCCTATTTGCCTTCACCGTTCCAAATCTCTTCCGCCGCCTCCTCGGGGAAGGTGCCCTCACCTCCGCCATGGTACCCCTCTTTTCGGAAGCATGGGAACGCCATTCTCCCCGGGAAGCATTTATATTTTTGAATCGACTCCTTTCCCGGCTCTCCGCGGTCCTTCTCGGATCCATAGGCCTATTCTCCGGAATTTTTTTACTCGGCGCAAACTTCCTCGGCCCCCATTGGAGGCGGGCCCTGGGTCTTTCTCTCCTTTTGACCCCATACCTGCTTTTTTCCTGTCTTTCCGCCGCGGTGAGCGGTGCGCTGAATGTGCTGGGTTCCTTTGGATTGCCCGCCTTGACCGCCCTATTTCTCAACGTTGCCATGGTGATTGCCGGCATCTTCGCGCTGGTTTTTTGTCCCTCCGACGGGATGCTGGCAACGGCTGTCCTGTGTCTGGGAGTTCTTGGAGGCGGGGCTATCCAGTTCGTCTTTCCCTGCTACCTGCTGCATCGTCGGGGCTGGAAATTCCGCTGGGACTGGGGCCGTAATGCGCTGCTGCTGCGGCTGTGGAATCTTTTTGTGCCGGCGGTTCTGGGGGCGGCCATGGTGCAGATTAATCTGACTCTTTCCCGGCTGCTAGCCTTTGGTTTGACGGACACGGGAATGGCCACCCTCTACCTGTCCAATCGCCTCGTGGAACTACCCCTTGGAATTTTCGCCGTCGCCATCCTGTCCGTCACGTTTCCCGGACTTTCCCGCTTTGCCGCCGCCGGAGAGCTCCACTCCTTTGCCACCGGTTACCGGCGCGCCCACTGGTCCCTACTGATGCTGACTGTTCCTGCCTCCATCGGTCTTCTTTTTCTTGGGAGACCCATCTTGTCCGTCCTCTTCGCCTGGGGCAACTACTCCGCCGCCGACCTGGCGCGGACGGTTCCCGTCCTCGCCGTCGCATCGGTGGGAATTCCCTTTTTTGCCGCCATTGCCTTAGCCATCCGTACCTTCCACGCCCACCAGGACATGGGTACACCCCTCCGCGTCGCGGTCCTGGGCATTGCCGCAAACCTCCTTCTAACTCTCCTGCTCGTCCGGCGACTGGGAGCCGCCGGCATTGCCGCAGCCAACGTGCTGGCCGCTATTTTTCAGTGGATCCTTCTGCGGAAAAAATTGCCAAAGCTCCTGGGCCATTCTCCGTTCCCCTGTCGCAAATTTTGGAGTTTATGCGCCGCGAATGGATTTTTGGTACTCTTTCTTGCCTCCATTGCCCAATTTTTCCGTACTCCGTCGACCCCTCGCCTGGATTCTTTGCTGCACCTCGCCGTCGCCATTCTCCCGAGCATCTGCGGCTACGCGGCGATTCTGCGGTTCCTCGACTTCGGAGAGGTGGGTCTTTTTTTTGCTTTTTTGCGACCATTTCGAAAAAGGATGCGATGACCTGGCAGGACCTTTTCCCGGAGGCTCCGAACCTTTTTCCATCCGGCTCCTCCGTGGCACTTCTGGCGGACCACGACGGTCAATTGGCGGCGATTCCTCCCGGGGAAAGTGGGCTGAGAATATTTTTTGCCATCCGTGGGGTGTTCCGTGACGGCCATGACTTCCTGGAACGGGCCATCTCCTCCGGCGCGAATGCCGCCGTTGTCGAAGAAAATTGTATCGGCCGGACGCCGGAACATTTCCCGCTGCTACGCGTCGAAAATGTGCGCCGCTTCTGGGCGGAGGTCCAGCGGCGCCGTAGCGGCTACCCGGACCGGGAGCTGGCCATCCATGCGGTGACAGGAACTGACGGAAAAACCACCACCATCCATGCCCTGCAGCACCTTCTGGGGGAAAATTGTGCCCGTATGGATACAATTGACTGCCAGTCGGGGTTTGGGGTCGCGGCGGAGAGTTCGGCGGCGACGACCCACGGTGCCGCCGTGACCTATCCCTTTCTCCGCCGCGCCGTCGACGGAGGCTGCGTCCACGCGGCACTGGAAATGAGTTCCCACGCCCTCGCCACGGATAGGCTCTGGGGATTGCGCATTTCCACGGCCATTTTTACGAATCTTTCCCGGGAACACCTGGACTTCCACGGCACCTGCGAAAGCTACTTCGACGCCAAGTGCCGCCTCTTCGATGGTCGCTGCGGCTGTCTTCCAAATTTCTGCGCCATCAACGGTGATGATTCCTTCGGCCGCCATCTTCTGGGGCAGCTTCGCGGGGAGGGTCGGAGGGTGCTTTCCTTCGGCTCGGGGGACGGCTGCGAATGGCAACTTCTGGAATCCGTTCCCGAAGGGAAGGGGACACGGTTTCACTTTCGAACGCCGGAGGGCAATTTTTGGGTGCACAGCTCACTGCTGGGAAAGTGCAACGGACTCAATCTCCTGGCGGCCACTGCCGCAGCCTCACCCTATTTCCCGATCCCGGTTCTCTTGGAGAGATTGAAAACCTTTTCCCCTCCTAGGGGTCGACTGGAGCCCATTCCATTGGCCGGCGGAGCCACGGCCTTCGTCGACTATGCCCATACGCCCGGAGCCCTGGCGGCCGTTTTGGGATCCCTCCGGGAACATTTTCCCCGCCGCCGCATTGGCCTTGTCTTTGGCTGCGGCGGCAACCGGGATCGAAGCAAGCGACCGGCCATGGGAAAGGTCGCGGAGGCCCTGACCGACTGGACTATTCTCACCGCGGATAATCCGCGGGACGAAGATCCGATGGCCATATGCGAAGAAATTTGCGCCGGATTTTCCGGAAGACGGCCACCGGTAATTCCCGACAGGTTTGGGGCCATCGCGGCGGGAGTTTCACGTGCAGTAGAGGGGCGGGAGGTCCTTCTCGTCGCCGGGAAGGGCCACGAGCGGACCCAGGAAATTAGCGGGAAATTCTTCCCTTTCTGCGACGGAGATGTCCTGCTGGAAATGGCGGAGTCGCGGAGGAAGGGAGAAAATGGGTGACCTGCGTCGGCTGGATTTGGAAAAAATTACCGGTGGCCGGTGGGCCGTCAGCCCTCCGCTCCGGCCCATTGGGGGAGCCCACTTCGATTCGCGGAGGCTTTCCGCCGGGGATCTCTTCGTCGCCGTCGACGGTCCCTCGGGGAACTCCGGCCACCGCTATCTGGCCCATGCGCTGGAGAAGGGTGCATCCGCCGCGCTGGTGCGGGAAAAAAATGAACGGGTTCCCCTGGCGCAGCTGGTTGTCCCGGAAGTTTTACCGGCGCTGCGCTCCATTGCAGAGGCCCACCGGCGTGGAGTTAGCGGTGAAATCATTGCCATCACCGGAAGCTACGGAAAAACGACCACGAAAAATCTACTTGCGCTGCTGCTGGGAGAGGACCGCACCTTTGCAACGGAGGGAAATCAAAATGGCCAGCTGGGGGTTCCCATTAGCGTGCTCAACATGGATCCGGAAAGGTGCCGCTACGGGGTTCTTGAGGTGGGAATAGAAGAGCCGGGAGACATGGGTCGACTTACGAATGTTGTTCGGGCAAAGCATGTTCTTTTCACGGGAATTTCCCACAAGCATGGAGAATTTTTCCCATGCAAGAGGGCCCTTTTTTGGGAAAAATTGCGCCTGACGGACCACGTCGTGGAGCAGGGGGGAAAGTTTGTCGTTGGGCCGGAACTGCGGAAAAATCCTGCCCTCCGGCGTCTGCGCGATTGCACCATTGTCGCCGGTCGCGGAGACTGGAACTTTCCATTGCCCGTTGATTCCGACGGATTTGCCCGGGATTTTGCTCTGTGCTTGGCCATCTGCGACCACCTCGGCATTCCCCGCCGGGACATCCGGGAGCGCATTGGCCGATGGAAGGCTCCGGAACTGCGTGGGCAAATTTTTCGCCACCGGTTCAGGGACCAAATTTTCTATGTGGATTGCTACAACAGTGATCTGCCGGCGCTGCTAAATTCCGCCCGAAACTTTTTGTCCCTCTTTCCCCGGAGGAACCATCTCTTCGTCATCGGAGGAATGTCTGGCTTTGGCGTCCATTCCGAAAAATTACATGCAATTGCCGGTAATCGGTTTCCTTTTTTCGACGGCGATGCCTTTTTTTTGGTGGGAGAAGAGACGCGGCCACTTTTGGAAGGTCTGCGCAGGCGGGGGTTGACCCGGGATCGCTGGTCTATTTTTCCCGGGAAAGGGGAGGATTTGGCTAAAAGAATCGACGGCCACTCGGGGGTAATTTACCTGAAGGGCAGCCGCTGCCATGCCCTGGAAACACTGGTTAACCTTGACGACTGCGTGCTTCTCGACTAGAAATTAGGCGATGGGTGCATGTGGTAAGTGTCTGCGCTGGGTGTGCATCGTCGGGAATCTGCTATCCCGGTGGCTGGGACTCCGCATCTGGAGTGATTCCCTGGCCGGGCTGTCCCTGCTGGCCAGAAGATTGCGATTTCAAACGGTGACCGGAGCATTTCTTTTTCTGACCTGTGCGACGGCGATTTCCATTGCCTTCCTGCCATGAATGCCCGCTCCTTGCTCTGGCTCTTCATCGCCGTCGTCGCCGCTGTGGCACCGCGGCTATGTGTTTCCGGCGGCGAGAGAGTCGACGGCCATCGCGGAGGAGCTCCCTTCATTTCCACGGTCCTCGCCTGCTTTTTGCTTTGCATTTTTTCCCAGGTGCAACCGTTTCCTTCGGCCATTTCTTCCGTATTTTTTCTGGCAGGGATGCTTCTCTACTACGAAGTATTTCCATTCGGCGTGCTGGCGGAGTGGCGGTTGGCGACCCGGGTTGGATGGCAATTGCCGTGGGTTCAGATTTTGCGGAACAGCGTGCCGTGGTTATTTTTTAGCGGCGGACCCTTTTCTCCAAAAGTTAGCCTATGCCTGTTCGGATTTTCCCTGGTCCATGGATTTTTCTATGCGGCAAAGGCGTTGGTGGAACCGCAATTTGGAAGAATTTTCTCCATGATTCTCCTGGGAGGACTCCTTCCCGCCTTACTCGTCTACCGCTGGAGTCTGGCATTTTTTTCCTGCATCGGAATCCAGTTCGCCCTACTAGTCTTCCGGTGCCGGCGGAAGGGGGCACCGTGAAAATTGCCGGCTGGCAGAAGTGTTCCCTCATCGACTTTCCTGGAAAAATTGCCGCCGTTATTTTTACCCAGGGCTGTAACTTTCGCTGCCCATTTTGCCACAATCCGGAGCTCTGGTCCACGGACGGCGCAGGGCAGGTCGACGGGGAAGAGATTTTTAACTATTTGGAAGGAAGGAGGGGGCGCCTGGAGGGGATCGTCATTTCCGGAGGAGAGCCAACACTGCAGGTGGGCCTTGTTCCTTTTCTGCGCCGTATCCGCGCCATGGACTTTGCGACGAAGCTGGATACCAATGGTTCCCGTCCCGACGTGCTGGCGGATTTGCTAGAAAAGCGACTACTGGACCTCGTGGCCATGGATATAAAGCATATTTTTTCCCGCTACAGGGTCGCCTGTGGCCGAGAAGTGTCCACGGAATCCATCGTCGAATCTCTGCGACTTCTTCGGGGGAGCGGCCTGGACTACGAGTTGCGTACCACCATAGTTCCAACGATCCATTGCCCTGAAGAGGTGAAGGAGCTGCGGAAAATTGTCGCCGGAGCTCCCCGCTTTGCCATCCAAAATTTCTCACCGCCGTCCGCGGCAGATCCTTCTCTCCGTTCCCTAAAACCATTCTCCCGGGAAGTTCTGGAAGAGTTGGAGGCAACATTTAAACCAGCCGTTGGAAAATTTTCCATCCGCTAGTAACTAGCATCAATAACGGTTAAACTCCTATGGGCCTCTTGCAAAAATCCATCGCCATCTAAAGCATTTGCCTGGCGATGTTTCCATTCTAGTTGTGTTTTTTCTTTGCCTTCAAAGCAATTTGTGATAATATGTGGGCATGAACCTTCCTATTTCTCCTTCTTCCGAGTCGGTGGCCCTCTCGCCCGAGGGAATTCATTTTCGCGAACTCAACACCACAGTTTCAGAGAGAGAGCTTTTGATATTTAAGACTTTGACGAAGACTTCGCACAATGAAGGGGACGCGGGGAAAGCATCGTGGGTCCAGTCGTTGGACTTTGATGCAATTCCAGCAAAGCTTAGATATCTACTTTTAGAAATAAAAGAAGAATATGCAACAATGGTTGCGTCGTGGAAAAAACTTAATGAAGGGGGACATTTAACCAAGGAAGAATTTGACAGAATGACGGAAATAGCCACTCTTTGTAAGCATAAAATTAGCAATGTTTCTAGGGCATACGAAATGTTCGTGAATGAGCGTGATGCTTATAATGAATTTCACGCAGATCTCATGGATCTAGCAAGAGGACTAATAGAAATTAAGCTAGCTAAATATGATTGTTTTGAATTTCATCTCCTACCGTCCGAATCTGCTTCGAATAAATCTCCGGTTTGGGCCAGAAAAACCGATGCGACGGAATGTGTTGATAAATTTAGGAAGCAACTGTCTCAAACCATTGGTATTGCCGAACAGGCAGTTAATGGTGACGATTTATCATCTGCGCATATCGATGATGCTGTTACTGAAATTAAGAATGCTAAACTTTCCTATCCGAACGGCAGTTGGCAGGCGAAATTATGCGACGAGTTTCTATTGCTCTTTGAAGAAGTTAAAGATCAGCATGCGGATGGTAGTTACAAATTGTGTGATATCCATTCTGATTCAGAAAAGGTTGATAAGTATAGGGTGATTTTCAGAAAATTGAACATGTTGCAGCACCTTGGATTGCAAAAATGCAAAATTCTTTTTAATGTAATGGGAATCTTAGACCACGTGGAAAGTGGCGGCGAAAAATACAAATGTCAGGATATACCTAAATGGCCGATAAATATGTTTATATTTGCATTTGGATTTATTGATTCCCTTGCGTTCGGAATTATCTTTCCTCCTTTATTCGCACTTTTTTTAATTCCGCTTGCTGCACTTGCGATTATCGCCGTGCGCTGGGCCATTGATTATAATGATCGCAAGATAAAAGAAAAGAAAAATAATGAAGACATTGCCCTTGGAATGAAGCGTTTCCCAGACCCATCTACGGTGGAGAAATGTTTAATGGCCGTTGATAAATCAAAGTCCCCAGATTTAGGAACTAGGGCTGTCCAGCATGGTTCCGTGGAGTGTGTAGTTTCCATGGGGTTGAAAGGCCCGTTGGATATCGAAGGCGATGCGGCCGGCACCGCCCCGGCAGAGATAATCCCGTAGCATTGGTCGGTAGTCGGGGTGCGCGCAGTTTTCAACGATGAGTTTTGCCCGCTCCATGGGTCCCCGTCCCCGCAGATCCGCGATGCCATATTCCGTGGCAAATACCTGCGTATCGTGTTCCGTGTGATCGATGTGGGTACAGAGAGGAATGATGCAGCTGATGGCCCCTCCCTTGGCAATGGAGGGCGTGGCAAAGATTGAGATGTAGCCGTTTCTGGTGAAGTCTCCGGAACCACCAATGCCGTTCATGAGGTGTGTCCCTCCCACGTGGGTGCTGTTGACGTTCCCCCAAAGATCCATTTCCAGGGCTGTGTTGATGGTTATAAGTCCCAGGCGACGAATAACTTCTGGATGATTAGTAATTTCAACCGGGCGGAGGACAATTTTTTTCCTGTACTCAGGGAGATTGCCATAGATGTGCTGCAGAACGGACGGAGAAACCGCCAACCCGGAGCTGCTGGCGAAGCGGATACGGCCCGACTCGATGCCGCCGATGACCGTGTCCTGTAAAATTTCCGAATACATGTCGAAGGGAGGAAAGGCGTCGTCGGAACAAAGGGTTTCCATGAGGGCATTGGAGACGTTGCCCACTCCCGCCTGCAGGGGAAGAAATTTTTCAGGAATTCGTCCGGCAAGTCGTTCCGCTAGAAGAAAGTCGACGATATTATTTCCAATTTTTCGCGCCGTGTCATCGATGGGCTGGAAGGGCATGGGTGCGTCTGGAATATGGGTGCGGACGACGGCAACGATCTTCGCCGGGTCCACCCGCAGGCGCGTGGCTCCGATGCGGTCCGAAGCCCTGTAGATGGGAATTTCTCGGGTGCGGGGAGGAAGATCCAATTCGTAGATGTCGTGGAGACCCTCCAGGTCCACCGGGTGATAGTCATTGAGCTCGATGATGATCCTTTTGGCCAGTCGGGCGAAGGTGGGAACGGCACCAACTCCGCTGGTAATCAACACCTGACCATCCCGGGACAGATCCGCCGCTTCAAAAATCGCAAAGTCGATGGAACCCAGAGCCCCGGACTTCAGAAGGGGCAGCATATTGGATAGGTGCATGTCGACAAATTCCACGGAGCGCCCATTGATTTGCTGCCGCAGGATAGCGCTGGATTGGTAGGGAATGCGGTAGGAGATGGCTCCCACCCCGGCAAGGGCATCATCCACCCCGGAGTCGGTGGAAGCGCTGGCCAGGAGTCGAATGCGGAAGGGATTTCCTTCGTCAACTCGGGTGCGGATACGCTCCGCCAAAGCCCTTAGAATTGTCTTCACGGAGCCGGCCGCCGTAAAGCCGCCGACGGCGATTGTCTGTCCTCCATCGATGAATGAAGCCGCTTCCTCCGCGGAAATTTCCGGAAATGTATGGGAAAAAAAACTCACGGCCGGAGGATTTTGCCTGCCATTTAAATCGCAACGAAAAAAGTCCCCAAAGTCCCTCGAGGCAATTTCGAAGTCATTCCAAGGGTGGAGTCGGCAATTAGCAAAAGTTAGCCCGGCGGAAAACTATGTCTCCCTCCACAAATCCGTCGGGACCGTTTTGCATTTTTTTCCAGCTGGAACGTTTCAAAGCCGTAGTATTCATGGTTTTTCCCACTGCCAGGAAGTGTGGCTCACCATCTTTCCGCCAGAGATCCGCGATTTGCCCTGCAATTTCAAGTTCAACGCCAGGATTCGCATCTCCCTCGGCGCAGTTTGTTACTTTTAGGAGCATCTCTTCTGGAACTGCCTCCAGACTTGGAATTTCCAC
>JAITOA010000050.1 GCA_031290195.1 Puniceicoccales bacterium
GAGTTTTGCCAGATAAGCCATATTCGGCCGAGGAGTTCTCTAAGATAATAAATAATAGTACAACTGAAGAGAAGTTTTGCAACGCTGAAGAGATGTTTAAAAAAATTGGAGTTGTGCGATGAAATTTGAAGCTGAATTCAATGAAACATTCGCTGAGCATATTCGTTGTTGGGAAAAGTTCAATCCTGAAATAGTTGACAAAATTGGATGTTTAATAGATGAAGTATTAATCAGTCCGTTCAAAGGTCGCGGCTCTCCTCATGCGTACACAAAATTTCCCAAACACTACGCACGCCGTACTAGGAAATTTTGCTAAAGCTGTCAACCGTCTTTCTATGGCAGGCGTTTGACTTTTTGCGAAAACCAACTGAATGCATCTGCGACGGCCTCAAAGATCTTTCAGATGCTACCTTCTATTGCAAAAATTTCACTCCGGATGACACACGTTTAATGGAAGCTTTTTCCGAAGCAAAACCTGGAACTATTATTTGCGCAGAATGGAGTGTTTTGGAGGTAGTCGATGGTGAAAAGGTCGAAAAAACCCTAACTCCACAATCGGGCTACAGAAAGGCAAATGGCGGTTCGTGGGAAAGAGTTGAGTGGAGTGAAGGGCAACAAGCCGCAGACCAACAGGGGGAACAATTGCCTCCCGACAAGCCCATTGTAATGGATCAAGTGGGTCCCTCAGTAGCGGAAACAGACTAGGCGACATCCCGGCAATGGCCTTTCAATTCCACAGCATTGGCTGAAATTCTTTCCTTGAAAATGGGCGAAGGACGTTTTGTAGTCGTCCATGTAAAAATGGAGCCATGATTGCTATCTCCCTGGCTATGAGGGTCTTTTGGGATAAAATTCCGCAATCGACAAAAAAAATCTTGCAAAAGCACTTCCCAATGGTAAACTTTATGGTATGGCTGCTCCAGATGTAAGTAAGACCAAGTTGAAGTTTGGTGCCTTAGACGGTAAAGGTCTCGGTACCGCGGAAGACTTCCAGGAAGTTAAAAATAAGCCAACGGGCTTCAAATTCCTCCGAGGAGTCCTTTGCACGTTCAAGTGGGTAGTAAAAATCGGTAAGTTTTTATTTATCGCCCTAACATCCCTGCCGGTTCTTCTGTGTGTTTTTGCCTGCATTTCGAATCCGGCGGTGCTGCCGCTGATTGCCATAATTTTTGCGATCGGTGTCGGTGCTTGCCTGCTCATCCATGGGCTCGAAAAGGGTTTCGAACGCCTCGAAAAATTTGCTCAGGATGCTGTTTTGCGGCGGGAATTTGGCGGAAAAGATATGGCTATAGATATTAGTCAGAGCTCACAGGAAGAGTTTATTACATCTATTGACTGGAGGAATAAATTAATTAATCATGCCCCTGATAATTACAAATGGGATGGAAGATTCGCTACGACGGAAATTATCGGAACTAGCGGAGCAACTAGGGTAATAAATTTCGCCGTTTTTAAGAAAAGTGGAGGTGGGGAAAAATATGCCACATTGGATCCTAGTGGTAATTTGAAAATTTTTGATGAAATTAAGGATATCAAGACAGAACTAACTCCCAGGAATCTTGCGTCAACGTAATCGTGCGGTGGCACGGCGCCGATGAATCTCCGAAAAAAATCGGAGGCCGTGAACTAATTGCTTGCATTTTCCCGGTGGCCACCGAGAGTGACCCGCGGGCCACCAATGGTTGGTGCCCGGTAAATGCTATTTATCCAAGGCGTGGGCTCCGGCCCACAGCACGGAGATTTCGTTCTATGAATATGCCATCTGCAAAGGAGTTGTTTGATGCCGGTGTCCATGTGGGACATCAGCTGCGCCGCTGGAATCCGAAGTCACGGCCCTTCGTCTACGACCACCGCCACGGAATTTCGATCATTAATTTGGAAAAGACGCTGGAACAGCTGCAAAGGGCCTGCCAGTTTTCCGAAAACCTGGTGGCCGGCGGCGGAGAAATTTGGTTCGTCGGCACCAAGCCACAGGCGCAGGAAGTCATTCGCAGTGCCGCGGCCGAGGCGCGGATGCCTTTCTGTGCCGTACGATGGCTCGGAGGCACGCTAACCAATTTCCACACCATCGGCCGCGGACTGCAAAAATACCGCCGTTTTCTAACGATGGAGGAACGGGGCGAGATCGACCGCATGCCCAACAAGGAGGCCGCCTCCTTGCGCCGGAAGATGACACGCATGCGGCACAATTTTGAGGGACTTATTTCCATTGAGGGGCTGCCGTCGGCTCTCTTCCTCGTAGACATCAGCCACGAAATCATCGCCGTTCGGGAAGCACGTCGCGTCGGCATTCCCGTCATTGCCATCGCTGACACTAACGCAGACCCGACGCTGGTTGATTTTCCGATCCCGGCCAACGACGATTCCGCCCGCTCCATCCACATTCTGACCTCCACATTTGTGGCGGCTATCTGCCGGGGTTGGGAAGAATTGGAGTTGCGCCGGGCCAGCAAAACCTCTTCGCTCATCAAGCGGGAAGGCATTGAACTAGCTCCGGAAATCACCCTTTCCGACGCGACGGCGACCGCAGCGGGAAGGGTGGAACCGGCGGAAGAATCGGTGTTATTCTAGTAAAAATGGAGGAAGGGCTGTGAAAATTTCTGCGCAAATGGTAGGGGAGCTGCGGGAGCGCACGGGTGCTGGATTTGCTGATTGTAAAAAGGCCATTGAAGAGTGCGACGGCGACCTAGAGAAAGCCGTGGTCGCCCTAAAAAAGAAAGGAATTGCCGGCGCCGATAAAAAAGCAAATCGGGAAGCTTCCGAGGGTATCGTCGAGTCCTATATCCACACCGGTGGCCGTATCGGTGTCCTTTTACAGTTAAATTGTGAGACGGATTTTGTGGCGCGAAATGGACAGTTTCACACCCTAGCCCGGGATCTTTGCATGCACGTTGCCGCCAGCAGCCCCCTCTATGTTAGGCGGGAAGATGTTCCGGAAGAGGTTGTTGCCAGAGAAAGGGAAATTGCAGAGAGCCAGGTGGTCGGAAAACCTCCCCATGCCGTCGCCGCCATCGTGGAAGGAAAGCTTTCAAAATTTTTCGGCGGGGTTTGTCTCCTGGAGCAGGCCTTCGTTAGGGATTCCGGAATTACCGTCGGGGACCTTATTAAGGAAAATATTAGCCGAATTGGGGAGAATATTCGCGTGGGCCGCTTTTCCCGTTTCCAGGTGGGTGCACGGTAGGAAAAAGGCAGTGGCCGGGATCATTTTTGCCTACGGCGACGATGAATTTCTCGTCGACCTCCGGGCGGGGGAATTGGCGTCCGGGGCTCGGCGGGGAGGTTCGAACTTCCCGGTGGAGGTTCTCGATGGTCGCCCGGGGACCGTTGAAAGTTTTGCGGCGTTCCTGAAGAATTTGACCGAGTCCCTGGAGGTCCTTCCACTTTTTTCCCGGGAAAAGGTGCTTTGGATTCGGTCGGTCGATTTTTTGGGGGAGCTTGCCACCTGGGAAAGTGGGGAAATTTTAGAAAAAATCCTAGCCCAACTTGCTCGGGCCGGTGGGCTCGGCGTCACCGTCGTCCTTTCCGCCTGCCCCGTGGATCGACGGCTGAAGACATTCAAAAGGCTGCTGAAAATTTCCGACGCCCAGGAGGTCCATGGTCGGGGAATTGATGCCGTGGCGATTGTTTTTGAAGAAACACTGAAGCGGAAAAAAATTGTATTCTCCGAAGACGCCCGTCGCCATTTTTTCGCCAAGGTGGGAACGGATGCCCGCTTTGCAGCGGAGGAATTGGAAAAGTTGGACATTTTTCTGGGGAGTCGCCGTTCGGTGCAGTGGGAAGATGTGGCCGAGGTCATCTGCGATGGGGGTACCGACGATTTTTTCGAGCCCGTTGAGGCTTTCTACCGGAGAAATGGGAAGGCCTATACCGTCGCACTGGAAAAATTTTTTGCCAATCGGGGGGAGCCGAGGGCACTCCTGGCCGCAATCCAGAGCCGCAATCGGCTGCTAATACAGATGAAGACCCTGGAGCGGATAGGGCTCTGGAAGGTTGACGGGAGGGGGATGCCGTCCCAGATGACCCTAAAGCGGGCGGCGGAAAGGCGACGGGTAGCCGTTATTTGTGGAAAAGAAAAGGACCCCTGCGACATTTTTTCTCAAAATTCCTGGTATCTCGGCCGTCTTTCGGATTGCCTGGACCGCTTTACGCTGGGGGAATTCGTCCACGTCCAACGGTCCCTGCTACGACTCTTCGAAGACCTCATCCGAAATTGGCAGGAGGTGTCCTTCGGCTGGTTGGTGGAGCAGTTTTCCCTGCTCCTGTGACCGCAATTTGCGCTTGTGTCTTTTCCTCCGTAAGCCTAGATTGCCGGCGGAACGGATCTTTTGAGGGCGGGGCCGGCGCTAGCGGTCATCGGTGGTGGTGTGTATGGATAGTTGCTGTGGTGAGGCATAGGGAAAATGTTGTCTGCCCACCGTCGAAATTGACTCCGATGGGTGCTCTGTTGCCTTTTGCCTCCATTTATTTGCTGGCTCTTCTTTTAACAACTTTCCTGGCGCCGAATGTCTACGGCTTTTTCCGGTGGTGGGACGGTTGCCGACCTTCCATTCTCTCCCATTACATTGCGGCAAAGCCATTTTCCAAAATTTTCGGTCGTATTTTTTTGATTCACCTAGCCATCGGTCTGATTTTTTTGCTGCGTCACCACGGACTATTCTCCTGGAAAAATCTAGGTCATTGGGGCGAAAATCGAGGCCGAGGCGGGAGTGGAAAATTTTTTCCCAAATTTTTTGCCCTTGGATTGCTTCTGACTTTTCCAATCTGTCTCTGCCAGGCATTGGTCTACGGCTGGCACGAAAAACAAATAAACCTTCCATTTGCCATTGTTTTTTCCTTTGGAGGAGCCTTAGTCGTCGCTTTTTTGGAAGAAGTGATCTTTCGCGGCTACCTGATCCGCGTTTTTAGCGCCGCATTTGGGCGGCCCGCGGCCCTCCTTACTTCTTCGTTCATCTTTGCCGGTGTCCATTTTCACGGTCCTCCGTTATCCTCCTCCGCGAGCGCCATAGCGGGATGGCCGGATAGTCTTCGGGTTGCCGGAGGGATCTTTTTCGGCGCCGTGAGAGGATTCCGCCCGGTACCTTTCTTTTCTCTCTTTTTGCTTGGTGTCCTTCTGGGACTTATTTTTCTGAGGTACCGCCATTTGACGGCGTCCATTGGGTTCCACTGCGGCGTCGTTCTGGTCCTTCTTCTCCACCGGCGCACCATTTCCCTAACCGTAGGGACGCCCTCTGCCTTCTGGGGAACGAACATTTTGCTCGACTCTGTCCTTTGCCCATTGCTACTTCTCCTTCCCATCGGGTTCTGTCTCCATGGGTTTCGCCAAAAATTTTGTCGGGACGGTCCTTGACTGTCTTTGGCCCCGCCACTGCTTCCACTGCGGCGATTGGTTACACGGCCACAGTCACTACCTTCACCTCTGCCTTCGCTGCGTGGGATCCATCAATTTTATTTGCGGCAATTCCTGTCCTCGCTGCGGCCATCCTCACTGGGATGATAATCGGGGCGAAAGTGACTGCTGGAACTGCCGCGGTCGGGAATTTGCCTTCCGCTCCTGCCGTTCTCTCTTCGAATATAACGGTCTCGGCCGAGCCATTGTCCGTGAAATCAAGTACCGCGGCAGCCTCTTTCTTCTGCCCGACGTTGGCCGACTAAGTCGGGAGCTATTTGGAGATCTGCGGGGAAAAGTCCTTGTTCCCGTCCCTCTGCACTGGCGACGGCGTCTCCTGCGCGGCTACAATCAAAGCGAGCTCATTTGCAGCGCATTGGCGTCGGAACATGGCTGTCGGACATTGCGCCTTTTGCGTCGGGTAAAGCCGACGCGGCAGCAGGTGGGCCTTGGCCGCGTGCAGCGCCTGGAGAACATGGTCAGCGCCTTTGCCGTCGATGGTCATGTTGTCCGCAAAAAGAAGATTGCCAGAGATGAAGAAATTTTTTTGGTGGATGATGTGCTGACGACGGGTTCCACCATGCACGCCTGCGCGGTGGCCTTGGCTGGGGCGGGGTTTCGATCTGTTCAGGCTCTTTCGCTGGCCCGCGGCTAGGGAGAATAACATGGCACTATTCAGCAAGCCGAGATATTCTACCATTTCCATCGCGAAAAAGCGGGATATTCCGCCGGGACTCTTCACCCGTTGTCCCATTTCCGGTGAGGTCGTTTACAATAAGGACCTGCAGGAAAATTTTAATGTGGTTCCCGGGAGCGGCTACCATTTCCCGCTGACCGCCCGGGAGCGGCTGCAGCTTCTCCTCGATCCAGAAACCTTCGAAGAAATGGATCGGGAGTTGGTTAGCGGGGACCCGCTGGAGTTTTCGGAAACAATTTCCTACGTGGAGAAATTGGCGGAGAATCGTGCCAAGACGGGCATGGACGAGGCGACAACCTCGGGAGTCGGGAAAATTGCCGGAATTTCCATTGCCGTCGCCGTCATGGATTTTCGCTTCCTTGGCGGAAGCATGGGGAGCGTTGTTGGGGAAAAAATCACCCGGACCGTCGAACGGGCCGTGGAAGGATCCATGCCGGTACTCATTTCCTGTGCCTCCGGAGGTGCCCGCATGTACGAAGGAATACATAGCCTGATGCAGATGGCAAAAATCAGTGCGGCATTGGCCCAGCTCTCCGCTAAAAATCAACCCTACATCGCTCTGCTCACCCACCCGACGACCGGAGGGGTCACCGCCAGTTTTGCCTCTCTGGGGGACATCATCATCGCGGAGCCTGGCGCCCTCATTGGATTTGCGGGGCAGCGTGTCATCCGGGAAACGACTCGCCAGGAACTTCCTCCCGGATTTCAAACGTCGGAATTTCTCATGGAGCATGGTTTTTTAGACCAGATTGTCCCGAGACCCCAGCTGCGTCGCAGCATAATTCGCTTTCTAAAGGCCTTTACGGCCAACCAGCGGCGGCCCTAGCCCTTGGCCTTCTTTTTTTCGAAATTTATTGACCGTTCGGCGCTTCGTTCGAGCATGGGAGTTCTATGCGAAGCCGGCGAAAGTCCCATGGAAAAATTCTCCTAAAATTAAGCGGTGAATCTCTACTGGGAGACGGGGAAACTTTTTGTCGGCGGAGCGTTAGGCCTATTTTGGATCAAATTGCAGTGCTGCGGGAGCGGTCGGTATCCATTGGAGTGGTCATTGGAGGTGGGAACCTCTACCGAGGTCGGCTGGGGCAATTTTCCCGGGAAACCGGAGATCGCATGGGCATGCTAGCAACCGCATTGAATGGTCTGGCGCTGCGAGAATTTTTTGAAGAATATCAAATTCCCTGCCTCCTCCAGTCGGCCCTACCTCTCTCCCCAATGGTGGATCCGCTGGATCCGCTGCGGGCCCGGGCCGCACTGGATATGGGGTCCGTTGTGATTTTTTGCGGAGGAACGGGGTTGCCCTATTTTTCCACGGATACGGCGGCAGCTCTGCGGGCCCTAGATATCCACGCGGAGATCCTCCTGAAGGCAAGTTCCGTGGACGGTGTCTATGCGGCGGACCCGCGACTGAATCCCGCCGCCCAGCGCTTCGAAGAAATTTCCTACGATGAGGCACTCCAAAAACAACTCTCCATCATGGACCCGGAAGCCTTTTGCCTCTGCCGCAGCCACCGTCTTCCCATCGTCGTTTTCCCCATGCACCGGCCCGGTGCACTCGTGGATGCCGTTGACGGGAAACCTATTGGCACACTAGTGGATGGAGGATAAAAATTTTAGAAAGAAAACCATGGAACAGCTAGCAGAATTGAAGGAACAGCTTAGGAAGGCGATCCATTTCATGGAGATGGAATTTGCTACGGTACACTCGGGGAAGGCCACGGCGGCCATGGTGGAATCGGTCACCGTGGAAGCCTATGGGGCTCCAGTGCGGCTGAGGGACATCTCCGCCATTATCACCCCGGATGCCCGCACGATTTCCATCCAACCGTGGGATCGGGGTACCCTGCGGGCCATCGAGCGGGCTATTCAGCTGGCAAACATTGGATTTAATCCCATCGTTGACGCCGATCGCATCCGCTGCGTGCTTCCGGAGATGAGTCTGGAACGGCGACAGGAATTGGTCAAACGAACGGCGGCCATGGCGGAAACGGGACGGATATCCGTGCGGGCGGTGCGGCGGGAAGTTTTGGAACGGCTGAAGGCCTTGCAAAAAAAGGGCCTACTTTCCGAAGATGAGCTGAAGCGATTGGAAAAGGACGTGCAACGGGCCGTCGACGATGCCATTGGGGAAATCGGCAATTTATTGGCGAAAAAGGAAAAAGAACTGCTTACCACCTAGCCATTTACCTTGCATTTTTATGCTGTTGGCCATAGCCCCCTCCATGCACAAAGTTTTTACGCTTTTTTCGACTGTGCTCCTATCCTTCCCGTTTCTGTGGGCAGGGAAAGCTACAGCGGGGCCGCATGGAGAGTACATTGAACTGGGGAAATTAGCTGGCTGCTGTGGAGGAACTGCATCCTACGAGGAGGGGGGTAGGGTGGGTCACCTGTGCGGGGGAAATTTGGACCTCCGCTGCCGTCACAACAGCGCCTGCTACTGCATTAACGGGGTGAACATCTACGGACAGCACCCCGTTTCCGGGGGACCCGACCAGCTGAAGATCAGCGGTCTGGATTGGCGGCGGGTAATTGCACCGCTGCTCTCTCCTCCGGTCATTCCTCCTCTGCGCTGCGTGTGCATTGATCCCGGCCACGGCGGTTCGGACCCTGGATCCCAGATGCAGCGCCACGGCCTCGTCGAAAAGCAGCTTACCCTCGACGTCGCCCGAAGATTGCGCACTCTCCTGGAAGCGAAAAATATTCGCGTTGTTCTCACCCGGGAAGAGGACAATTTCATCGCCTTGGCCAATCGACCATCCATTGCCAACCGCTCCGGTTGCGACCTTCTCCTTAGCATCCACTTCAATGCCGCCGATGGCTCCGGCGCTGAGGGCGTGGAAACCTACATTTTGCCGAGCCAGGGAACGGCCTCCACGGCTCGCCTGCAAAACCTCAGTGCCAAGGACAGAGAATTTTTTCCCAACAATCGCCACGATGGGAAAAATCTTCACCTGGGTTACTGTCTCCAGAGGGAACTTGGTACCTTGCAACTTTCCAAGGACCGTGGTCTGCGTCGGGGGCGCTTTCTCATCCTTGAAAATGCAAATTGCGCTGCTGCCCTCGTGGAATGCGGCTTTCTCACCGGAGCTTCGGAGGGCCAGCGCATCGGAAATCCCCAGCATCGGCAGGCCATTGCCCAGGCTCTCTGCAGAGGAATTTGCGTCTATGGAAACTGTCGCTGAAAACCTTTCCGGTGCCTCCGAAGAACGCGTGGTGTCGACTGTCACGAAATCGCACCGCCCATCCCACCCTTTCTCCTTTGAAATTTTTCGGAACGACCCATCCGGCGCGCGCCTTGGTCGACTGCGTACTCCCCATGGTTCCATCGATACTCCGGCCTTTCTTTTCTGCGCCACGAAGGCCAGCATCAAGGGACTTACCGCGGAACAGGTGCGGCGCTCTGGAACCCAGATCATCCTCGCCAATACCTACCATCTTTCCCTGCAACCGGGAGGAGAAACCGTCGAGGCTTTAGGGGGACTTCATTCCATGATGGATTGGACTGGGCCCCTCCTCACCGATTCCGGTGGCTTTCAAATTTTTAGTCTTGGCCACGGCGGCGTTGCCCAGGAAATTAAGTCCCGTCGCGGTTCCGGCGAGGGCCGACGCACTCTTTTGAAGGTTACCGAAGAAGGAGCCCTCTTCCGGTCCTACGTGGATGGAGCTCTCCACATGCTCACTCCGGAATCCTCAATCTCCATCCAGAGACGGCTGGGGGCCGACATTATTCTCCCCCTCGACGAATGTACTCCCTTCCATATGGACCGTTCCCATACGGCCGACTCGACCCGCCGTAGCCATCGCTGGGAGCGACGTTCCCTGGAAGAATTTCGCCGCCATGGCGGCGAAAAACAGGTCCTCTACGGCATCATCCAGGGCGGAATATACGAAGATCTGCGACGGGAAAGTTGTGCTTTTGTGGCAGAAGAAGATTTTTTTGGCCAGGCCATAGGAGGCAGCCTAGGCGGAGAGAAATCCCAGATGCGGGAAATCGTCGATGCTGTCGGACGCATGAAACACCCCACTCGACCCACTCATCTTCTGGGAATTGGCGGCGTTGAGGATATTTTCAGGGGCATTTGCAGCGGCGTTGATACCTTCGACTGTGTCCACCCCACTCGACTTGCCCGCCACGGCGGTGCCCTCCTTCCCTTTTCCCTTTCCGAGGGAAAGGGCCACATCAACCTGCGCAGCGGCCGCTTTGCCACGGATCGAGATCCCGTAGACCCCACCTGCGACTGCCTCTGCTGCGGAACCGTCTCCCGGGGCTACGTCCACCACCTGCTAAAAGCCGGAGAAACGCTTGGGGGACAACTACTCACCCTCCACAACATCGCCTTTTTGAATCGCCTCATGGTCCGCATCCGGAGCGCAATAGCAACCCAATCCCTTGACAGCGTGAAAGATCTTTATCTGCGGTAAAATCAAGAAGCTCCGTCATTTCCAATGGCCCCGACCGGGCAGGACTCGAGGGCCTCCAGGCATAGGGCGGCATCCTCCTCCGACTTTGGCTGCCGGGCCACATAGGAATAGCCGCCACCATTCTCCCGTTTAAAAAAATCTGGCGCAATTTCCCTACACAGGTCGCAGTCGATGCATTGATCGTCGACATAATACTCACCCGGAACGTTTTCCGGCCACTTATCCCTTACATCTGCCATGGCTGGGGTATTTTTTCGCGTCGCCAGCTTCTGTCAAGATTTGGTCAGAAAAATCTTTCGCAACATCGAATTTATGTCTAGAGAAGGCTCTCTATCCCATGGCAAAAGCAATCATTGATCCAAAAATAAAGGGCTTTATTTGTACGACGGCGCACCCGATCGGCTGTGCGGCGAACGTGCTGGAGCAGGTGCGGAGAACGGAGGCGGATGGTCCCATCGCCGGTGGACCGCGCGGTGTCCTCGTTATTGGTGCATCAACGGGCTATGGACTGGCCAGTCGCATTGTGGCTGCCTTCGGAGCCGGCGCCCACACGGTGGGGGTTTTTTTCGAACGGCCGGCGGAAGGGGCGCGGACGGCATCGGCAGGCTGGTATAATGCGGTCTCCTTCGAATCCCTGGCGAAAAAACGTGGGCTTAGGGCTCCCAGCATTAACGGAGACGCTTTTTCCGACGAAATCAAAGGACGAACCATTGACTGCATCCGTCGGGAGCTAGGAAAGGTGGACTTGGTCATCTACAGTCTGGCATCGCCGCGGCGGACGGACCCGAAAACCGGAGAAATCCACCGGTCGGCGCTGAAACCCATCGGACAGCCCTTCACGGGAAAAACCGTCAATACGGATAGAGGTCTGGTCCACGAAGTTACCCTGGAACCGGCTTCGGAAGAAGAAATTCGCGGTACAGTCGCAGTCATGGGAGGAGATGACTGGAAGCTGTGGATGCAGGCGCTGCTGGAAGGAAATGTGCTGGCCAAGGGGGCGCGGACGGTGGCCTACAGCTACATTGGACCACAACTAACCTGGCCCATCTATCGGGATGGCACCATTGGCCGAGCAAAGGCGGATCTGGACGGCGCCGTGGGGGAAATTGACAAATTGCTGACCTCCGTCGGGGGTCGAGCCCACATTGCCGTCAATAAGGCGGTTGTTACCCAGGCCAGCTCTGCCATTCCCGTGGTACCCCTTTACATTTCCCTACTCTTTAAGGTTATGAAGGAAAAAGGGATCCACGAAGGCTGCGTCCAGCAGATGGGACGGCTCTTCCGGGAGAGGCTCTACGGGAAGGAGCTCCTTCCCGGGGCTGTGGATGGATTGGGGCGGCTACGCATCGATGACCTGGAGATGCAGCCGGACGTGCAGAAGGCCGTGGAAAACCTTTGGCCTCGAATTACTTCGGAAAATTTGAGGGAGCTATCGGATTTTGATGGCTATGCGGCGGAATTTTTGCAGCTTTTCGGCTTTGGCGTCGAAGGCGTTGACTATGAGGCGCCCGTGGAGATGGCAAAGGCTTTGGAGGACCTGCGATGAGGGGTGACGAAGGAGAGAAGGAGAACGCAGGCTGCGACGAAAAAAAAGAGAATTCTGCCCTTGTTCGGGTGCAGGAGAAATTTCTCCGGGAACGGAAGGTTTTTCTTTGGGGTTCCGTCGACGACGAAAGCGCCAAGGACGTTGTGGAAAAAATGATCTACCTGGATCTGGAAAAACCCGGCGAGCCAATTACCTTTTATATTAACACGCCCGGAGGCTGCGTCACCTCCGGCATGGCCATCTATGACACCATTCGCCTTCTGTCTTCGCCGGTCACTGTCATTGTCATGGGGATGGCGGCAAGCATGGGATCCATTCTCCTGAGTGCTCCAGAAAGAGGCCGGCGCTTTCTCTATCCCAATGCGAGGGTTCTAATTCATCAGCCACTCATTAGCGGACAGATCTACGCACCGGCGGTGGACCTCAACATCCAAGCGGAGGAGATGGAGCGCACCCGCGAGGAAATGAATGGCATTCTGTCGCGGGCCTCGGGCCAGCCAATGGAGAAAATTCGCAGGGACACGGACAGAGACTTTTTTCTCAATGCCCAAGAGGCCATTGCCTACGGACTCGCGGATGCCATCGTGTTGGAGGGGAAACCCTTTTAAAATCTCTTCGGATGCCGATGGAAATGATTTTCCAGAGCAGCGCCGCACTCGGCGGTGCGATTTTTGGGGAGGAAATCTTTTTACTGTATTTTGCAAATTTTTATTGTCAAAGTGCGATTTTTGGGATCCATTTTGCGAATGGATGCACTACGACAAATTATCGATACTGAGGTTGGCAATTATTTCTCTAATTGGGACAGGATGGTTGGACTTTTTTTGGATCCAAATGTAAAAATTACATCTGAAAGTTTTTTAAGAACCGTGAAAGAACATCCAATTGCCGCCGCACTTTCCTTATGTGGTGCTATGAAGGATATGAAACGTCTTAGGCGTATCCTTAAGACCGTGTTGGATGGTGACCGTTCGCTCGAAGGTTTTCTCGGTGCCGTAGATTGGGATTGTCGAGAAATTCCTCTAAATATAGTCTGTAGTCTGGGGATGGTTAGATTCCTTTCGGAGCTGGCTAGAAGCAGCCGCCGCTAGGGGTTGGTGTCATTTTTCGCCTCTGGGGTATGGTTAATACCTTGGTGTTGTTTAGCCTGGATGTAGCGCCGAAAGGAGCACCGGCTCCCGTTAGGCGTATGCGCTTCCGGTGGAGGGTTATCTCCGCGGGAAGGGGTGCTGCTGCTGGGACACTTCTAGAAGGCCGATCCGATTTGGAGTCTTCCTGCCCAGCCATTTCGGGCACCTGCTGTCGCGTGGAGTTCGCCGCTGAAAATCCAATGGTCGAAAATTTTTCGATTCATTCCGACTTCGGCAAAGCTGCAGTTACGCCTGCCATCTCCAATGCTTCCAAGGTCTATCGTGTTGATTGTCCCTCCTATTTGGCCGTCAAATTCATGCTCGAAGCCGATGCCGCAGAAGGTGGTTCCGCCGATTTTTGATCCACAGGAATAGCGCAGACCCAGTTGACCTCGAAGGGAATTTACTGCATCGATGTGCAATCTTGCTCTTCCGGTCATTGGAAGGTCACCCCGGGTTCTCCGGTTCCAGGAAAACTTGCCATAGCCCTCGAGAAATTTCCCCGGGGAGATCTGCAATGTTTGGCTAAGAAATCCTTGGACGCCGTGATAGTTGGCTTGGACGTCATGACCGCAGCAGCAACTGCTTCCGGCGTCATTCCGAATTTTTCCCGTTCCGCCGCGGACCATGAGTGCGAGGTTCGTCCCGGAAACGAAGCGCTGCTTCATGAAGAAGTTAGCGCCGCAGTGGCGCACCTTTCCTGCTCCGTTGCCGAGGGATTGCTCCACTTCATAGTCACTCAGACTGCTCTCCGCGGCGACGCCGGCGAGGAAGTTGCCGGAGTAGGATTTGTACTCAATGGCGGCACCAATGTTGAAGTGCCAGGACCTATTTTCCAAGCCCGTGACTGTCCGCACGCGAATTTTGTCACCCCGCAGGGAACCGAACCAGTGGAACAGGCCAATGTCTTTGGTTTCATCGAATTGCCAGTGTTCGATAACCCGAAAAACGTTGTCGCCGCCGGCGTTTTCCTCCGCCATTTCCGCCGCAACGCCGTGGAAGTAGGAACGATCCACCGCGGCGGCAAAGTAGCCATTCCCCATTGCGGCGGCGAGGACATTTTCCAGCGTGGCGAGGAGGCCATTTGATTCTTCGTCCACGGAAAGCGTGAAGGAAAATGGGTTGTCGTCCAGAAAAGCAATCACCCGATCGGCGCAGAGGGTTCCCGCGCTCAGACTTCCCTCTGCCTGAATCAACGTGATGCTATCTCCGGATTCGAGGCCGGTCGCGTCTCCGGCAAAGTCGATTGTTATCAGTGTGCCGTCTGGCCAGGAAGCGGTTCCGGTGACCTGGAGTAAAATGTCGCCGTTGGCAACTTCTTCTGGGAGGGTAAAGTGCAGTCTGTCAAAGTTTTGAATGGACTTCACCGTTCCAGACCAATTGTCCACGTGTAGTGTGTTGTTGCTGTGGATTGAGGGATATCCATACCAACCATATAAATTTGACTCCCTTAGATCTATGGAATCAATGCCACCTCGGATCCACAGGGTATTATCGGAAACTATCGCGTAGCCACCGTCCTCACTTTTCACTGCATAGCTCACCGCATAGCCGCCGCTGATGTCCGCCGAGATGGTTCCGCCGCTGATTTCTACGGTGTTTTTAGTACAGAACAGGAATGACTCCGTGCAGCTGGCACCTCCTTCCGGAAAAGAGCAGTATCCGCCGACGATCACTGTTTCCGATCCGACGGTCGTTCCATTTCCAGAGATGCAAACTTTATTTCCGACGGCACAGCCAGTTCCGGTGCCACCGCCATAAATTATCGCTTCTTCCACTTCGGCGTCGCCGTAAATTGTGACCGTATTACAATTCGCCTGACCCTCATGGGAGTAGCCTCCCAGAATTCTTGATAGGTTGACCTCTCCGGAGATTGTGACGGCGTTATTTGAAGTGGAATATCTTCCTTCCCCACCGGTGATGTTGACCTGGCCACTGGAAACATTCACCGTTCCATCTACGACAATTGAGTTACCGTCGGCACGAGAGCTATCGCTGTATGCGCCGTAGATAAGGCCGCCCTCCTCCAAGGTTAGCGTCTTTCCGGAGGCGACGGTTACTTCGTTATGCATGGCCTCTTCTTTGGACCAGGCACCGTAGATCGGTGCCCCACTTTTAATGGTTACGTCAGCGTTGAAGGTGAGAATATTTTCACTGGAACAGGAAACATATGAGTATCCACCGTAAATGGAGTTTAACCCTGCTCCACCATCAAAACTTGTCAAGCCACCGATGAATTCTAGCGAATTGTAAGACGCGTAACCATCGGAACTGCAACCACCGTAGAGACTATTCCCTCCCGGAAAAGAGCAGCTGTCGACTGTAAGCTCACCGCCATCGACTGCTTCAGTTCCACTGATCCCATAGTATTGACCACATTCCTCCAAAGAGGTACCGTCGTTAAGCTGCACTGCGCCAACCAGTGCCTGCTGGGAAAGGAGAGGTATCGCAGCGACCAATAAGGTGCCCCGCAACTTTCTCCACAGACACTGCCCATTCCCGACGCCCGCCTTGGTGCCGCAGGAGGACCTGCCTTCGGATACATCGACAAGACTCTTCCAACCCATGACACGTGATTTTCTAAAAAAATGTGGGGCCAAGCAATATTTTTTTAATATCCCGATGGAAAAAGTCTAAAAACCTAAATTTATGGCCACCATGGCAATCGTAACCACCGCTTTGGCAACGGCCCAGACGCGAAACCGAGAAAAATTTTCACCCACAAGTTTTTTC
>JAITOA010000017.1 GCA_031290195.1 Puniceicoccales bacterium
CCGGCCATTTCCATTCCCTGCGGCTTCACCGCTTCCCGACTACCCATCGGACTTCAAATCATCGCAAAGCCATTTGCTGAGAGGGAAATACTCGCCATGGCAAACTCCTTTCAACTGGCACACGACTTCCATTGTCGCGATCCATTGCCCGTAGGAAGAAAATAAAACAAACATTAGGGGGTGAAAAAATTTCTTTTTCCACCCCACGGTAACGCCGCCCCCGGGTACCCAACGGACTATCGCCCAAACAGCCCCGGAGGCAAAAAAATTAAAAAAAAACTACTACTATGCGCCCCATTTGGCCACATTTGCTTTACAGGCAAATCCTTTTATGAACCAACTCAGCAGAGCAGCTCCAATGACACCACCGCCAATGTAGGGGAAGAACGCCACAAAGGGGAGGGTTAACAGAACAGCAGGAACCATGCCAGCCAGGGAAAAACCAAGGGTACAACCACCCAAAGCACCCAAAGCGACATTCACTATGTGCCAAATGACCTTGGCCGCCGACACCTCACGAGTGTCACTCTCACTTTCCGCTTCTACGCGAGGACCTACCCTACAATCAATAATTCCATAGAGGAAATTTTTTAAGCCATCCATGGTGCTTCGCATAGAAAACTTTCCTGTAAAAAGCAAGGAAATTTTTCTAGCTATTTCTTTTTACATAATTTTGCATTTTACAAGTATTTTGCATCTCCTGCAACGTCAAGTATTTATGGATGCGACCTGCCAGCGTTTTAAGGGGTAGCTGAGTTTCTCTGTCGCAGAGGGAAATTTCCGGGTGCGGGTGCGTTTCAAGGAAGAGACCGTCGATGCCGGCTCCTATGGCTGCCCGGGCAAGGGTGTCTGCAAATTCTCTGGCTCCGGCGGTGGCGGAATCTCCCCGTCCAGGCAATTGGAGACTGTGGGTCAGGTCATAGATCACGGGACAACCGTTGGCCGCCATTACCTGAAATCCCCGCATGTCGACGACCAAATTTCCGTAGCCAAAGGAGGTGCCCCTCTCCATTTGAAAAATTTCCGTTGCGCCAAAAGCGCGCAGCTTTTCAACCACATGGACCATGTCCCAGGGAGAAAGAAATTGTCCCTTTTTCACGGAAACGGCGCGGCCCGTCCGCGCCGCCGCCGCCAGCATGTCCGTCTGCCGGCAAAGGAAGGCGGGAACCTGCAGCACATCGCAGACCTCCGCCGCCATTTCCGCTTGATCCGGCCCGTGGAAATCCGTGGTTACCTCAAATTTGAAGCGGTTTTTCAATTCCGCTAGGAGGACAAGGCCTTCGCGGAATCCGGGCCCCCTGTTGCCGTGGACGGAGCTGCGGTTAGCCTTATCAACGGAAGCCTTAAAAATGAGTCGAATATCGGGGTGCTCCCGGCGAATTTCTACCAGTTCCCGGGCAACCTCTTCTCCAATTTCCCAACTTTCCAGCAGGCAGGGACCGGCGATGATGATGAACGGCTTCGGAGCCATTGTCATTCGCTAAAAAACAGTCGGCGCTGGGGCAAGTACATTTTGGCCCCCTCCGTGCGTCGATTTTCTTTCCATGGAAATTTTTTCTGGAGTAATGACCTCAGCGGAAACGGCCATAGCGCCCGTTTGCCCGGGTTTTTTTTAGGAAAAAATTGAGGGCTTTGTGAAATTTTTCCGGCTGGCTCCGCATCCGATCGATGGCCGCCAGGCGAATATTTTTGTAGTAATCTGGGAAGGCGCAGAAATTTTTCCAGGTGACTTCATCGCTTCGGAGGACGTCGAGGATATCCTCCGGCATCGGGAAGGCGGTCGGATTTAGGTCCGGAAGGACGGTACTTCCCGCCGGAGTCATTTTTCCTGCGGCGATAAGCAGGCGAACATGTTGCTTGTTGACCTCGCTCCAAGAACTGCCATTTGCCCGTGGGCTAAAACGACTGGAGACATGATTTTCGTCGTAGCGTTTCACCATTCCGTCGATCCAGCCGAAGCAGAGGGCTTCCTCCAGAGCTTCCAGGTAGGTGATCCCCGCTAAATTTGAGTTTTTATGGGGAAAGAGGAGCCAAATTTCCCGTTTTGCTGCTCCGTTTTTCTCCAGCCATCGACGCCACTCTCCGGCCGAATGGGGGCACAGATAGCCATGGGAAAGCACATTTTTACAAAAAATGAGGGCGAAAAATTTAGCAATGGCTTTTTTTGATTGCACAAAATACTTTACCACCGGTGGTAATTGGGTTTTATGCGGCCGAAAGTACCAATGGATGCGGCATTGCAAACGGAAAAAAGAGTGAAATGGTGCGTCGTAGTGCTGGACGCAAATTTCAATTGGTGGGTTGAGGAATCCAATTGGATTCCTGAATATGTGGATGAAGACGATATTAGTATCTTGGATCCGAGACAGATAGAGTACGTATTTGATCTATTGGAGCCGCTGCGGGAATTCGGGTTGCAGTGCAGTGTCGTTGAGCGGGCATTTCTGCTCTTTACCATCGATAGGGATCTGGGAGACGGTCGGATACGACTTCTTGAGGTCCAGGAAAAAATAGGAGAATCCGAAGAGAAACTTTTTGCGTTGCCCAATATTTTCAACGAGGCCTATGGCGGCTATGCGGAATTTCTTGACCATATTTCCTTCCTCCGCATCAAATATTTGAACTCCGTTCATCGCTTTACGCAGCAGTTGACCGTAGCTGAGTTGGAGGAAGAGGTGCGGGAATCCGCTGGAGTGGCCGCCGGGGAGGGGTCGATGCATCTTTTCCAGGAGGTTGCCGGGATCCTGGAATACTGTCCCGCAGGGTTTTCCGACGAAGATCCCGGAGACGAAGGCGGCGACGACGGTAAGGAGCATGCTATGGCGAATGGTGATCCGGATGAAAAGGAAATTTGGGATTCCTGATGGAAGTGTTTGAATTTGAACGGGCGCACTGCAGAGCCGGTGACGGAAAGATGGAAGAGACTTTTCTCGGGACTGGCCTCTTTGAGTCCAACCCCGGGGGGGCCTTCGGCCGGCTTGTTAATTTTCAGGATAGCGGCCGCTCCGCAAGTAGGTTCATCCACGTGCCCCAGTCCATTTTTCAGCGCTTCCATCTACGGGATGGCCAGGAGGTTGTTGGTTCGGTCGCTCCGGGGAGAAATGGGAAAAATCCTTTCTTGGTCCGCGTAGATAGCATCGATGGACTTTCTCCGGAGGAGAGACGGAAATGCGTATCCTTTTTTCGAGCAACGACAATTTTTCCGGCAGAGTGGTTTCGTCTGGAAACGGATGGCGGGCCCCTTGGAACCCGGATCATCGATCTTTTTGCGCCCATCGGCAAGGGGCAGCGGGGACTCATCGTGGCGCCTCCGAAGGCCGGGAAAACGACCCTCCTTCGGGACATCGCCCACGGCATCATCGCCAACCATCCCGGCTGTCACCTAATGGTCCTCCTTGTGGATGAGCGACCCGAGGAGGTCACAGATTTCCGTCGCTCCGTTACCGCCGAAATTTTTGCCTCATCCAATGATGAACCGATGACGAGGCACCTGCAGGTGGCTCAATTTGCCTTTCAGAGGGCCCAATGTCTGGTGGAGGCGGGTCGAGACGTCGTTCTGCTTTTAGATTCTCTCACCCGACTGGCCCGCACCTTTAATGGCGCCGCAGGGAGGGGCGGGCGAACGATGAGTGGCGGACTGGATTCCAAGGCTTTGGAGAAACCGCGGCAGCTATTCTCCATGGCCCGAGCCACGGAAGAAATTGGCACCCTAACGATCCTTGCCACGGTGTTGGTGGAGACCGGAAGCCGCATGGATGATCTCATTTTCCAGGAATTCAAGGGAACGGGCAATGCAGAAATTGTCCTTGACCGGCGACTGGCAGAGCAACGGCTATTTCCGGCCATTAACCTTCAGTCCACCGGGACGCGTCGCGAGGAGCTGCTCTTGGATGAGAGGACCTTGCAGGCAGCTCAATTCATGCGACGGGCGGCGGCAAGTGGTCGTCCGGAGGCGGCGTTGGAAAATCTTTTGATTCGACTAGGAAAAACAAAGAACAATCGGGAGTTCGTCGATTTCATCGCAAAACGCTAAAAGATTATGCGCTGGCTCCGCTATTGGCGACTGAAATTTCGCCGGCGTGTTCTACGTCCTCTGCGCCACTGGGATAGCATACTAGAGCGTTTCGTCACCGACATTCTCTACGACCGCCGCCGCTCCATTGTCATTTTTTTCTGTGGTTTTCTTTTGTTCCTTCTCTCCATTCCCTTCCGCTGGATGTCTGCCCTGCGCCGATTCGCCTATGCTAAAAATATTTTTCATTCCCACTGCCTCGGTTGTCTCGTCATTGCCGTCGGAAATCTTACCGTTGGCGGGACCGGAAAGACGCCCGTCGTAGAAATGCTGGCCCGGGAACTCCTGCGGCGCGGAAGAAAAGTTGCCATTTTGAGTCGCGGCTATCGAAGCCGTTCTGACTCCTTCCTGGGCCATCGACTGCAAAAGTTTTTTCGGAAAAAAAGTCCACCTCCGCGGGTTGTTTCCGACGGAAAATCCGTTCTATTGGATTCCGCAGAGGCGGGGGATGAGCCTTTCATGTTGGCCACAAATCTTCCCGGCGTTGCCGTCCTCGTGGGCCGTAACCGTGTCTTTTCGGGCCAATGGGCCATCCGAAAGTTCGGCTGCGATACACTCATCCTCGACGATGGTTTCCAGCATCTGCGCCTGAAAAGTCACCTGAATCTTCTTCTCATCGACAAAGGTAATCCCTTTGGGAATGGACACCTTCTTCCCCGTGGCATTCTCCGCGAGCCGCCCGTGGAGCTGCGCCGCGCTTCCCATGTTCTACTCACAAAGTCCGATGGCAATGCCGACGAAGCCCTAGAATGTATTCTCCGCCGTCACCTAGGGAAAGGAAGACCCGTCTTGGAATGTCGCCATGCTTCCCGGCATCTCTGCGGAATCCACTCCGGCGAAAAAATTTCCGTTGGAGCATTACAAGGGAAACGCATTGCGGTTTTTAGCGGTATCGCAGCTCCGGAAAGCTTCGAGGCATTTTTTGAAAACTGCGGCGCGACCCTCGTCCACCGCCGGCGTTTCCCTGACCACTACCGTTTCACAGAAAACGACCTGGTTTATATTTTTGAACGGGCACAGACTCTTGGTGCGGAATGGGTTGTGACTACAGAAAAAGATGCTGCTCGCCTGACACCCGGCTGGTTCTATCCCCTTCCCATCTATTTTTTACGCATCGAAATTGAAATCCTCCGCGGCATGGAAGATTTCCAGCGACTCATCGACCGCATCTGTTCTCCGGGAACCGGGGTTTAAAAATAATTTGCTTGAACAAAAAATAAATTTCGCCTATGCGGAGCACCAATGAAACTGACCATTGCGGATTCTATCCTGAAACCTCCCGGAGAAATTTACCGAGAAATCGGCTGCGCCATTAGGGGAAATGCTTCGAATCGGACTGTTTTCCCGAATACTACGGGTGCGCACTTTCTGGGCGAGGGACACTCTAACTGCCGTCCCAATAGGTCATTTCTTATTTTATGTGGGGCTGTCGCGTCTATTTCTGCGGTCCTGAAAGGCGTCTGCTTCTGTGTCTCCGGTGCGGTCAGTGTTGCTTGGCTCCCGTTCGCGTTTTTTGCCTGTTGGGTGAAAGCCCGTCGTGGGGAAAGTGAAATGAGGAAATCGGCTGCCGGAATTTTGGAAAAAATTGCGACCTGGCCCACGGTTCCCTATGGCTATTTTCTCGAGTCTCTATTTACAAAGGGTGGAAGTGGCTATGGTGCATGTAAAATGCTAGACGGCTGCTACGACGGAATTAGAAAAAAACTTGCCAACGTTGAAGATGGAAGCGATGCGAATTTATCGAGCGTGGGCGTGGATGCAAGCTATGGTGGGTCCTATGATCCAGGGTCTCCACTCTACCCTCCGCCACCCGATGATCAGGACAGTCAGCAGCCTTGCCAGTACGATTTATATGCTCCATTGTATCCTCCTCCGCCAAATGGTTCAGGTCGTGAAAGTGGTCAACCTCACCCATTCGATCCATACTGTGGTCTCTTTGGATTCTATCCCGGATGCGGAACTTTCATTCCGACGGATTGCGCGTCCCCGTATGATAGTGTAACCGGGAGCGGGTCCCGCGTCTATGGGGAAAATTATTTCTGAAGGACGCGAATCGTGAAATTAAACGCGAATCGCAAAATTAACTCGCCAAGTTAACCGCCAGAATTCCCTTGCAAGCCCCCGAGCATTTGTCTGTTTGCGTTCCATGGATTCGATGTCCATCGCAATCGAGAGATTTTCTGCTCTGGGGGCAATTCCTAGTATACCATGATTTTGCTCCATTTCGAAGGCCCCGGGGGCAACCGTTGGATCCGCGGGGAGCATTCCATCGGTTGGATGGAAAATTTCAGCGAAAAATGCTTTACGGATTCCAACCGCACCCTAGGTTGTTCATCCGATGGATTTGCGCCATGAAAAATTGGCCGAGGTGCTGGTGGGCTTTTCCATGGCCGTCCAGAGGGACGACCGGGTGTTGGTGGATGTGGCCGCCGTGCCCGAGGAAATGGTAGTTGCCCTTCTACGCTCCATCAGAGCCCACGGTGGCAGACCCTTCGTGCAGTTTTCCCGGAGTCGCACCCAGCGGGAGCTCCTTTCCAATGGCAGCGAGGAAGATTTTGCGCTGCTCTGCTCCTGGGAGTTGGAAAAAATTCGTTCCATGCAGTGCTATGTGGCCATCCGTGGATCCGACAATGTCTTCGAACTGGGTGACGTGGCCGCTTCCCAGCAAAATTTGTACCGTGAAAAAATGAAGCCCGCCCATGACCACCGCATTGGCAAAACCCGCTGGACTGTTCTCCGCTGGCCCAATCCATCCATGGCCCAGGCGGCAAAGATGTCCACGGAGGCCTTTGAGGATTTTTTTTTCCGCGTCTGCACCATGGACTATGGCCGCATGGAACCGGGCATGGCGGCGCTGAAATCCCGCATGGACAGGGCGGACCGCGTCCACATCCTTGGCCCGGGGACGGATTTACGATTTTCCGTCCGAGGCATCGGAGCTATTCCCTGTGGCGGTCGGCGTAACATCCCCGACGGAGAGGTTTTCACGGCACCGGTTCGGGACAGCGTCGAGGGTGTCATCGCCTACAATACCCCCAGCGTCTACAGCGGACAATGCTTTGAAAACGTTCGTCTTAGTTTCAAAGGCGGTCGCATTGTCGAAGCCACTGCCGCCCATAAAACAGACGCACTGAATGCCATTCTCGATTCCGATGACGGCGCCCGCCACGTGGGAGAATTTGCTCTTGGTTTCCATCCACATATCCTAACTCCCCTCTGCGACATTCTCTTCGATGAAAAAATCGCCGGCTCTCTCCACTTTACTCCAGGCCAGGCCTACGAGAACGAGGCAGACAACGGCAATCGCTCCCAAATTCACTGGGATCTCGTGCTCATCCAGCGCCCAGAATTCGGCGGAGGGGAAATTTACTTCGACGATGAACTCATTCGCCGGGATGGGCTATTCGTTCCCGATGATCTGCTTCCTTTAAATCCAGACAGCCTCCTCCGTAGCCTCTAAATGTCACCGAAGGCCACAAATAGCAAAAAAGCATTGCCGAGGACGGCTAAATCACCACACTTCGTCCTAGAAGTTGCCGAACCACCGGGATCGGTCCCGGCGGTTCCAACGGGGGTCTCCCATGAACATCCTTTTCCGCATCGTCATGAAACCGATTAATTGGGTTTGCAGTTTTATCTTTGGAATCGTCGCAACGATCATCCTTCTCTTCGCCGCCATCGCATTGACATTCAACGTCTGGATTCCCCACGTAGCCCCCCGCCTGCTGCGGGGCCACGATGGCTTCGATCTCACCATGGGCCGGTCGGATTCCAATATCTTCGCAATGAATTTTAATTTCTACGATGTCGCCATCGAAAATGGAGATAAATTCCCAATCCCCAATTTCATCCAGATAGACCGCTTCAGCGTGGACACTCTCCTTTTTTCCCTACTTTCAAAGAAAGTCGTGGTGGAAAATCTCGTCCTGAACGTGCCCCAGGTGACCTACGTCAAATGCATTGACGGCCGCAATAACCTGACGGAATTCCTAACCCAACTGAGCGGCGGGTCCTCTCCGGAAAGCGACGAGCAAACCGTGAAAAAAGAGCGGAAAAAAAAGGAATACTCCTTCAAGCACGTGGAACTTTCCATTGGGAAAGTGGTTTTCATGGATTTTACCGTTCAGCCAACACGAATGCGGGAAATTATTCTGAACTACTCGTTTGACGCCGATGACATCGATTTGGATGAGCTCCTTAGAAAGATCACCTCCGATTTCAAAGCCCGCGGGGTGCTCTTTCTCCTTCAGGCCGTATTGGAGCCACTTGGGAAGTTCCCTGGATTTTTCGCAATTGCAAAACCAATTCAGGCGGTTAACGACGTAGCCGTCGAAGTCCTCGACAAGGGAATCGACACGGGAAGAAATTTACTGAAAAAGGTCAGGGGACAGGGGGAGTAGCGGTACCTTAAAGGTTTTTCAATTTCTTTTCCTGTCCCTTTGCCATGCCGAGCGAGGTCGACGTTGGGTAGGTGGAATTGAAGCTGATATTCATATTCGAATCTGAGATGATTTTTTTTTGTAAATTAGCCAATAAATGCTGAAACTTCGCAAGTTTGATATACCCACGGCTGCGCCTGGGAAGATATATGGAGTTGGCTGTTTTGGATGCTGTTGGTTATGGAAAATTATTAGAAAAAGATCGAACGCCCGAAAAAATATTTGCGTTTGTAGTGAGTGAGTATTACGGGATACGAAAGTCCCCAACAGGTTGTGAATTGGAGAATGTTATTACTACTATCACGCAAAATGTTCCGTCTAGCAGGCGGTTGGAGTGGATAGGATTTTTGTTGTATGCGATGCGCAGTGACGTGGTCAGCGATGCAGAAGTAAGGGGCATGATAAAGGAGTTGTTTGAAGATGCTAGCCGTGTCGCGAAAAGAAAGGATGATACTAAACAAAAGCAGTGTGAACTTGTGACCGCGCAGGCGAAAGCTGCGGCGAGAAGCCCGCTTGGTGTTGTTGCTTTAGCGGGAGGTGGAGCTGCCCTTTGTGCAGGGATTGCTAAGGGAGCTGCCATAGGCGGGGTTTCTGGTGGTCCCATCGGCGCTCTGGTTGGCGGTGGCCTAGGTGGCATAGTTGGTGCGTTAGTTTTTTTACGGTAGAGTGAAAGGGAGGGTTGAAAATGGATACGAATGCAGTTCGAATAGTGGGTGGGGGTCTCAGATATGTAATTGCCGATGCAGTGGGTGGTCGCGAGGTTACGTGCTTCCGACAGATGTTGCTCTAGCTGCGCGGGACTATGGGCGTGATTTCACGACAAACGGAGACGAGGAGAACGTGGCTAAAATGAAGCTCGTTCTTTTGATGATTCAGTATCCGGAATGCGATCTATTTATAAGGAGTATGTTTTGGAAGTTGATTGATGAGGGTAAAAATATTGCAACTGCCAGCAGATTGGTCGTTCTTGAAATGCAGAATAGGCGTAGTGAAATAATTGTAGCCCGTGAAATCCCACAGCAGCAAAAATTGGACAACCTTACGGAGCAGGTTGCCAGGCTGGAGGCGGAGAATGCTCACTGGGACCGTGTGAGAAATTGTATCCTTCTTGGTGTTCCGACTGCCGGGTTGGCGGCAATCGGGGGTTGGGCCATGGGGATTGCAGGCGCCGTCGGAGGGGGAGTTGCAGGTTTTTTTTTGCCATCGTCCTTGCGGCGTTTTTTTGGAGGGGAAGGATAAAAGAGCCAGGTAACGGCAACGCAGTACACGATTGATGTCGTTGTTTCCGGTTTCTCTTCCAGCGGAAATGGAGGGGGGGGCTATTGTCGGCTGGCTTTCCGCTTGTTGTCTTTTGGAGGCTGTGCGTGTACTCGGTGATGTTTTCTGTCGACGGAGGTCCAGTGTGCTGTTTTGTCCCCATCACCGGCGAAGACAGGTTCGCGGTGTCGAATAGTAGAAGAGGAAAGCACGATGGACAATTTACGGTTGGCGGATCCGGAGATTTTTGCGGCCATTCGAAGGGAGCGGCGCCGGCAGGAAGAACATTTGGAGCTCATTGCTTCGGAAAATTTTGCATCATCCGCAGTTCTGGAGGCTGCCGGGTCCATTCTCACCAATAAGTACGCGGAGGGTTATCCGGATCGCCGCTACTACGGTGGCTGTGAACATGTGGACGCCGTGGAACGGCTGGCAATCGGGCGGGCTAGGGAACTCTTCGGTGCGGAGCATGCCAACGTGCAGCCCCATTCAGGCACCCAGGCAAATTTATCCGTCTACGCGGCAGTCCTCCGGCCGGGAGATAAAATTCTGACCATGTCGCTGATCGAAGGGGGTCATCTCACCCACGGCCATGGTAAAAATCTCAGTGGCATGCTCTATTCCGTTGTCCACTACGGGACGGACCCGGAAACGCGCCGCATTGACTACGCTGCCATGGCCCAGCTGGCGGAAAGGGAGCGACCTCGTCTTGTCACCGTCGGCGCATCCGCCCATCCACGGGAAATTGACTTCCACCGGGTCGCAGAAATTGCCCATGGCTGCGGTGCTCTCGTCCTTGCGGACATCGCCCACATCGCCGGATTGATTGCTGCCGGCCTCCATCCATCGCCGGTGCCCCACTGCGACTTCGTCACGACGACCACCCATAAAACCCTCCGCGGCCCCAGGGGGGGGCTCATTCTCTGCAAGGAAAAATTTGCCCGTGCCATCGACTCTGCCGTTTTTCCGGGAAATCAGGGGGGGCCGCTCATGCACATCATTGCCGCCAAGGCTGTTTGTCTCCTAGAGGCCCTCCAATCATCCTTCGGAGATTACCAGCGGCGGGTTCTCAAAAATGCCCAGGCCTTGGCACGGTCCCTACTGGAATGTGGCATGGAATTGGTTTCCGGAGGTACGGATAACCACCTGCTTCTCCTGGATTTGCGACGAACTTTTCCAGAAATGACCGGAAAACAAGCCCAAAATTTGCTCGGGAAAGTCAATGTTACTGCCAATAAAAATACGATCCCCGGCGAACGGCGCAGTCCAGTGGAAACCAGTGGATTGCGCATTGGAACCCCGGCGGTGACCACCCGAGGAATGGGGGAGATGGAGATGGAACAAATCGGTCGATGGATTAATAAAGTCTTGTCGACGCCGCAGCCGGAAGCTACCCTAGAGGAAGTGCAGGCCGCGGTGGTTGCCATGTGCCGTCGCTTCCCCCTGCCCTATCCAATGCTATGAAACACAATAGTTCGAAGGGGTTTACCCTCATAGAGGTTTTGGCGGTCATCGCCATCATCGGAATTCTTGCGACGCTGCTAACGCCGTCCGTTGGCAGCATGCTGTCCCGCGCGCGAAAAACACGCGTTCTGAATAATTTACGACAAATTTCCATCGCCTATACCGCCTGCGCCAACGATGCCAGGGCCCTTGCACAGATGAAAAATGCCACCATCGTTGCCGAATGGGCCGCGGTGATCGCCAGGGAAACGGGCGTCAATGACCCATCCCTCTACATCATCCTCGAGGACTATCTAATTGTCTCTGCGGGAATGATTCCAAAAACAATCATTTCTCCTGCCGGCACAATAAACGGGGCCTTTGTCCAATTTCCTCTCGGAATCAACGTCATTACTAACATTCCCGAGGACGCCAACCCGGCCACCACGCCGCTGGCCTTTACCCGCGGACTGGCACCGACGGCAAATTCTTGGTCCGCTCCGGAGGGAAATGATGGCGGCGTCTACGGCGCCGACGGGGGATTTATCGTATTTTTGGACGGCCATGTTTCCTACTACAAGTCCCTCGGCTTGACCGCAGCGGAGGGTGAACTCGTAAGGTACTCCGACGGGACGCCGACCAATAAAATTTCAGACACCCTTGGAGGGAGCGCGAAAATCCTCACCTGGCACGGAATTGTCCAGTGACCGGCTAACCGGCCACGAAACTCTATTCGTCCAGAAGCCGTTTGTAAAATTTCATTGAATCCTATTCACATACGGTTTATTCTACGCGACCGTGTCGCGACGAAAAGTGCAGTGCGTTATCATGGGAGGAGGCCAGGGCACACGGCTATTCCCACTCACAAAGACGCGCTGTAAACCGGCCGTCCCCATCGGGGGAAAATATCGACTGGTGGACATCGCCATAAGCAACTGTATCCATTCGGGATTCAACCAAATTTACCTTCTTACGCAATACCACACACGCTCCCTCCATCGCCACATTCGCGATACCTACAATTTTGACCACTTCGACGGTGGGTTCGTAGAGATCCTTTCCGCCGAACAGGTCTGCGGCCGCGACCACACTTGGTACGAAGGGACGGCCGATGCGGTCCGCAAAAATCTCACCTACCTCAACCTTGACGACGATGATTTGGTGTTAATTTTGGCCGGCGATCACCTCTACCGCATGGACTTCGCAAAGATGGTGACCGCCCACCTGGGAAGCGGTGCAAAAATTACAGTTGCGACAAAAATCGTGGCCGCGGCGGCGGCAAAGCAACTGGGAGTGATGGCCGTCGACGGCAACCTACGCATCCGAAATTTCGTCGAAAAACCCTGCGATCCAGAAATTGTCCGCCGATTCGGTCTTCCGGAAAAAATTGCCGACCAGAGCCGCCTCAGCGGGACAGCACCCCACTGTCTTGCGTCCATGGGGAATTACATTTTCCAATTCGCTGCTCTCAGAGACGCCTTGTCGGGGACGGAAAATGATTTCGGCAAAGAAATTCTTCCCCAAATGCTACGTCGCGACATTCCTCTTTTCGCCTATTTATTCGATGGCTACTGGGAGGACGTCGGCACCATTCGCTCCTTTTTTAACGCCAATTTAGCCCTCACCGACATCGTACCGCCCTTTGATTTTTTTGATGCTGACCGACCTATTTTTACGGTTCCGAGGTACTTACCCGCATCAAAAATCAATGGCAGTACCATGGAACAGGTCATCATTGCCGAAGGATGCCTCATTGACCGGGCTTTCCTGCGTCGCTGCGTCGTGGGGACCTGCTCTGTCATTCGCCATAATTCCCTGCTGGAAAATGTGCTGGTCATGGGAAATGATTTCTTTGAGAAGCGGCACAGCGGCTCCGGCACCGTCCCCGGCGGCATTGGGAAAAATTGTCATATCCGCAACGCGATCCTCGATAAAAATGTCTGCATCGGTGACCACGTGCGAATTTCTCCGGAGGGGAAGGCAAATGGCTATGAAAATGACGGATGCATCGTCGTAGATGGCATCGCCTGCGTCCCCATTGGCACCGTTCTCCCAAATGATTTTGTTTTCTGAGTACCCATGCGGTCTCTAAAACCCAAATGAACGGACGTAAGATTGTGCAGCGGAAAGTCCTATCCCGCGTCAAACCCGTCGGATCTTCCGATGGGAATTGCAAATTGAGGAAAATTTTCTAGAAATTCCATCGAATGGGACCGATGCAGTGGAAAAATTGTGCTCATTCTGGAGCCAGGGGGCCCTTTGACGGGATTTTTTTAGCCTGCGGTACCTGTGCCTATTCCGGTTTTTTGGGCCCAGCTCCGGGAACAATCGGCGCCGCCATTGGCACCCTGCTCTACCCATTCACCTTCCGCGGTATGGGCGTGGGAAAATTTTTCCTTTTTTACTTCTTCTTTGTTGTCATTTCTCTGTGGATTTGCGGGCGCTGCGAACGCATTTTGGACACAGAAGACCCGGCTGCTGTCAACTTGGATGAATGTGTGGCAATGCCTCTCTGCCTTTGGCCGGCGGAGTATTTATTTGGGTTACGGGTTCTATCTCCGTGGATTCTTCTTCCCGTTGGATTTCTTTTTTTCCGATTTTTTGATATTTATAAGCCCTTTTTTATTAATTCGTTGCAACGGTTACCCGGCGGATGGGGCATCGTTCTGGATGACCTAGCCGCCGCCGCCATTGGCTGCGTTTGCCTAATCATCGGAATCGGCATTTGGACCTTCTGGATTACCGGCAACCACTAGATTGCCTATCTATTTTCACTAAAATGTCGTTCCCCAATGGTCTACCCTTAAATGTCTAGGGATGCAACACCGGTTCCAATTTCCAAATACTTTTGGCGTACTCGGTGATGGTTCTGTCACTGGAAAATTTCCCCATGCGGGCCACATTGAGGATGGCCATGGAATACCAAAGTTCTGCGTTGAGGAAGTACTCGGAGACGAGGTCCTGGGCGGTTATATAGGGCCTGTAATCGGCGAAAAGGAAAAAGCGGTCGCTGCCGTTGAGGAGATTTTCGGCGATACAGCGGACGGGGTTGAAGGAACCGGGAACATCGAAGGTATCGGAAAACATCCAGTCGATGACTTCCCGCAGTTCTCCATCTTTTTCGTAAAAATCCCTCGCCCTGTAGCCATTTTGCTGCAATTGAGCCAATTGCTCCGCCGTGTGGCCGAAGATGAAAATATTATCCGGCCCAACCTCTTCAAGAATTTCCACGTTGGCTCCGTCGAGCGTCCCCACGGTGAGAGCGCCGTTGAGTGCTAATTTCATGTTGCCGGTCCCCGACGCCTCCGTTCCGGCGGTGGATATCTGCTCCGATAGGTCCGCCGCAGGAATTATTCCCATGGCAGACGAAACGTCATAGTTAGGGACAAAAACCACTTTCATCCGATCGCCAATGCGGGCATCATTATTAACTTTTTCCGCCACCACATTGATGGCATGGATAATATGCTTCGCCATGGCGTAGCCGGGAGCTGCCTTCCCCCCAAAGAGAAATAGCCGCGATTCACCGTCCTTCTCCGGATGTTCCAACAAACGCCGGTAGCTGCTAAGAATGTGAAGCAACTTCAGATGCTGACGTTTATATTCATGAATGCGTTTAATTTGCACGTCGAACATGGCCCGTGGATTGACGGAAATACCGCATTTTTCCCTAATAAAATTGGCTAAATCCATTTTGTTTTGGAGCTTTACTCGGGCAAAAGCATCGCGGAATTCCAGATCATTGGCAAGGGGCTCCAAATTGCGCAATTTCCCCAGGTCCGTGATCCATTCCGGGCCAATGGTGCGATTGAAGAGCTCCGCCAGGCGCGGATTTGCTGAATTGATCCAGCGGCGGGGAGTAACTCCGTTCGTTTTATTGTTAAACTTTTTGGGAGTTAGAGCGTGAAAGTTGGGAAATAGCATGCTCTTTACCAATTCCGAATGCATGGCGGCCACGCCGTTGACGGAAAAGCTGCCAATGACGGCCAAATTTCCCATGCGGACATACCTAACGGGTCCCTCCTCTATGATGGACATTTCGGAGAGTTTTGCCCCATCGCCGGGCCATTTTTTCGCTACTTTATCCAAAAAGCGGCAATTGATCCCATAGATGATCTCCAGGTGCCGGGGAAGAACCCTCTGGAGTAGGGGAACACTCCACTTTTCCAAGGCTTCCGGCAGTAGCGTGTGGTTCGTGTAGGCAAAAGTTTTTGTAACAATACCCCAGGCCTCATCCCAGGATAGGTTGGCCTCATCCACTAGAATCCGCTGCAGTTCCACGATGCCAATTGTCGGGTGCGTGTCATTGAGTTGGATGCAAACCCGATCGGCAAAGTTGGCCCACGAATTGCCTCCGACAAAGTGACGGCGAATAATGTCCCGGATGGAGCAACTGACAAAAAAGTATTGCTGAATGAGGCGAAGATTTTTCCCAGCATCGCTCGAATCATTGGGATAGAGCACTTTAGAGATATTTTCACTGCGTGCTTTTTCCTGGACAGCTTCGAGAAAATTCCCTCGATTGAAATCTTCCAGGTCAAAGTCGCAGGAAGCTCGCGCCTCCCAGAGACGCAGAAAATTCACCGTTTCCGCCCCATAGCCAACGACGGGAATGTCCCAGGGCACCCCGCGCAGAACTTCTCCTCCGACCCATCGGGATCGTCCGCCACCGGCGCCACATTGGGTCTCCACGTGACCGTAGATGCGGACAGACTGGACATTTTCCGCCCGAAGAATCTGCCAGGGGTTCCCGTAGGAAAGCCAATTATCTGCCAGTTCCACCTGCTGACCGTCGCGAATTTCCTGGCGAAACATGCCGAATTCATAGTGCATGCCGTAGCCCACCGCCGGATAGTTAAGGGTGGCCAAGGAGTCCATGAAGCAGGCGGCCAACCGACCCAGGCCCCCATTGCCCAGGCCCATGTCCTCTTCCTGCTGTTCCAATTGATCGAAACGAATCTGCAGCTGCTGCAGGGCTTCTTTATTGAGGTCAAAGAGACCACAATTGTTCAAATTATCCCGCAATAGCCGGCCCATGAGATATTCCATGGAAAAATAATAGATGCGACGGCAGTCACTTTCATGGTGGGTTTTTTGCGTAGCAATGTACCTCTCCAAAATTTTATCCCGCAGCGCGTAGACATCTGCCTGCCACCAATCTCTCGGCTCCGCGCTGCTCGGTTCCCTGGCCAACATGCGCTCCAGATGCTTCACTATGCGGTCGCGCATCTGGTCCACTTGCCAGGACATCCTTCCAGCAGCCAGAGGATTGGCGCACTTGGCCGTACGAATTTCATTTAATTTTTCCGTGTTCATACTTTCCCATCCATTTTCGTTTCACTGCGGGTTATTTCAAGGTTTATACACCGCCAAACCCTTATCGATAAGCTCAGCCACTTCCTGCGGTACCCCGGAAGCGCTGCTGATTGTCCCCTTGAGCTCACCGACTTCCACCAAATTCGCTGAACCTTCCGCTGCTTCTTTGCTTTCCGGCGCAGGGATATCCGCAGCGGCGGCATCCGGCGCAGCGGCATCCGGCGCAGCGGCATCCGGGGAGGGCGCAGCCGGCTCGCCTGGCTCCTCTGAACCTGTGTCCCTTTCCGTGAACACACTTTTCTTGCCCTCCAAGGACGCACCTGCATTTATTTCAGGAGAGCCATGTTGAACGGATGAACTCGACCCCACACCCCCCATAGACATGGGAGTATTTTGCCGGCTGGAGAATCAATGGTCAAGGGAAATTAAAAGAAGAATTTGAAGATTGCGCGGTTGCATCCCTTATTTTTTCTAGCGGCGTGGGGAAGGTTGTGCTCGTTTTGGCGGCAGGGATTGCTTCGCGCTATGGGGCTCCCAAACAGCTGGAACGCTTCGGGCCCAACCGGTGGACTCTTGCGGAATACGCCCTCCGGGAGGCCCTGAGGCAGGGCTTCACGGAAGCCATCTGTGTCATTCGTCGGGAGTGTCGCCGTGCCATGGATGACCTACTGGGACCGCTGCGCAAAAAAATGACCATCGATTTTGCTTACCAAGAATTAGACGATACGCCACCGGGGGTAAAAATTCCACCGGAACGGAAAAAACCCTGGGGGACGACCCACGCCGTCTACGCGGCAAGAAAATTGCTCACGGAACCATTTGCGACCGTCAACGCAGACGATTTCTACGGCGAAGAAGCCTGGGCCACCCTGGGCCGAGCAATGGAGCATTGGGAAGAAAAAGCATCCCATATTGTAACCTACAAACTTGGTAATACTCTCTCCATCAACGGCCCAGTATCCCGCGGCATCTGCTCCTTCAAAGGAGATCACCTGCAATCCATCGAAGAGTTTCACGGGCTGCAAGCGGAACCCGGAGGCGGTGCCGTGGATGGCTTCACTGGAAAAATTTTCTCCAGGGCCACCCCCGTTTCCATGAATTTTTTCTTTTTTCAGCCATCTTTTTTAGATCGTCTGGGCGAGGAGGCAGAACTTTTCTTTTCATCACCCGCGGAAGTTCTTAAAACCGCCGAATGGACACTTCCAATGACGGTCAATCGATTGCTGCGCGCAGGAAAACTTTCTCTCTTCGGCATAGCGACGAACTGCCCCTGGCACGGACTTACCCATCCAAAGGACCGGAAAACATTGGCTGATGCCCTCTGCGAAGGAGCCTAAAAAATAGAATTCCCGCCCTATTTTTTTGATAACCACACATTCAATTGAAAGGCTTAACCAAACCTGAAGTAAAACTGAAATCCATTATCCTTACCAAAAAAACAGAAACTATTCGACCCCACTGATCAGTTTGCTTTTGAAAAGGGGCCTGACTGACCACCCGGGTTGTCCTTTCCCGTGGACGTGCGGGGTGAGTTATTCACTGGAAATGGCGCATTTTTGCATTGACTTTGCGACGAATTTGCCGCTCTTCCACGCCCAGGAGCTACTGGACGCAAAGGATTCTCTCTTTCAAAAACTAGCACACAAAGAGTAGTGGCCGAAAAATTCTCATTTCTAAGCGTAGAGGATGTGCTATCCATCCACGAAGAAGACCTCGCCGCATGGCTCAGAGCCTGCGTAGAATTGTAGCCACGGGAAAGATGGGTGGATGGGCGGCATTGGAATGAAGTACAAAATCCACACTCGAAGTTTATCATTTACCCTGAGAATTTGCTAGAAAATTTTCCGGCACTGTCGGCGTTCCACGGTCCGGAATCAACGGTGGAAATGCCCGGAGGTCTCGGGTCCCTGTCTCGTTTGTGAACTAGACGTTTATAAGAGTTCGCCTGTAGTGTTTTGACTGTCATTTCCACCATCTCCTGGTTTGCCAATATCAGTTTCTTCACTATCAACGACGCTGTTGAAGTCTGTCAGATCTTCAGACCCTACGCCGACTGAAAATTGCAGTTCCCCTTTTTCATCAGGAACGGAATCGGACGAGTCTCCATCTCCCCGCGATGATACTGCATTTGCTATGGCCATGCCTAGAGTTCCAAAACCAAAAGTAAATATTCCGAATAAAATTGGATGTGCCTCCGCAAATTTCCCGATCTTTCCTATGAGTCCAAGCGTATGAGTTTCCGTTTTTGTATCATCTAATTTTTTTGTGCTTGAACTATTAGCATCTTCTACATTTTTAGGTTCTAAAACAGCGGTTGTCTGCGTTGCATTGGCCGTCTTTTCGTTCTCGGATTGTGATATGTTATCTTCATAGAGAGTTTTATCACCAATATCATCTCCATCGCCATCATCCTCTGCATCAGGCAGGGTTAAATATTCAATTTTAACGTTTGGACAGGGTACAAGTGAAAAAATCAACTGAGATTTATATGAACTGTCTGTCGCTCCACCATAGTAGATAAGGGAAGTGCCAGGAGTATCTGCAAGTGTTTTTTGAATTGTTTTGGCATCCTTAGTACTATCAATATTGAGTTCAATCCATTGACCGTCTTTTAACTGATATAAATCACCACGCTTAGCGTTCGATGGAGGCGGAGGAAGTTCGCCTGTTGCAGGGGCTGGTGATTGTGCGCTCGTAGCATCACTTGCTGGTTTTCCTGGGGCAGAGGGATTTTGTCGTGGTGGTGGCATTCCAGGGTCTGGACCTGCTGGCGCATTGTTTGTTGATGGCCGAAATGCTTTGAAGCGAGTTGGATCATCATCTGGAGCTCCTTCAGGAGCCGGTGTTTGTGCCGCATCTGCATCGGCTGATGTTGGAGACTGAAAGGTGACCTTAATGTTTGCAGCTTTCGCAGCGTCTATTAATTTTGAAGCTTCAGGGTTACTGCGTACATCAGCCTCAGGACCATCATAGCATAATTCTGTTAGTCCTGAAAAAGTTTCAGGATTATTCAACATGATAGCTAATATCCGATCATTCATTTTCGTACGCGCACCATTAGATATAAGATGCAACTTTTTGGCGTTAAAACCTGACTGAGTTTGATGCGAATTGCTTGGGGCCGTTTGCGCTTTAGGGGTTGATGATTGTGCGCTCGTAGCATCACTTGCTGGTTTTCCTGAGGCAGATGGATTTTGTCGTGGTGGTGGCATTCCAAGGTCTGAACCTGCTGACGCATTGTTTGTTGATGGCCGAAATGCTTTGAAGCGAGTTGGATCATTATCTGGAAGCGGTGCTTCTTTCCCTCCAGGAGCCGATGTTTGTGCCGCATCTGCATCGGCTGATGCCGGCGAACTGAAGGTGACATTAACGCCTGCAGTTTTCGCATCGTCTATGAATTTTGAAACTTTAGGGTTACTGCGTATATCAGCCTCAGGACCCTCATAATTGATTTCTGTCATTCCTGAAAAAGGGTTAGACCCATTCAATGCGAGCCCTAACGCCGAATCGTTCATTTGTATACGCTCACCATCGGATGTAAAATGCAACTTTGTGGCGTTAAAACCTGACTGAGTTTGCTGTGAATTCGCAGGAGTTTCTCCTTTTGCTGTCCGGGAAGATTTACCTCTTGGCGAGGAGGTACGCTGTGTTTGGAGATTCACCCTATCTGGGTTATTTTCTTGATCAACAGGGGGATCTTCCGGGAACGGTCTTACTTCTTTGTCTTCGGTTCCCTGGAAAATAGGAATACTCATTTTTTCGCCAGCCGATAGAATTTTCTCGACTTCTGGATTGGCGGATTCTCTACTGCCGCAGTAGACAAAGCCGGACAATCCATCATCGCTCTTTTGTGCATCAATATTGGTAGTTGGGTCTCTGCTGAAGTATTGTAACGCCGTACCTTTTAGCTCTTTATATTCACCGCCTTCTGTTATGTAGTAGAGGCAACCATGCTGAGCGTTCGATGGGAGCAGAGGGAGTTCGCCTGATGCAGGGGTTGATGATTGTGCGCTCGTAGCATCACTTGCTGGTTTTCCTGAGGCAGATGGATTTTGTCGTGGTGGTGGCATTCCTAAGCGTGGATTCGTTGACGGATTTCCTCCTCGTGGCACAATACATGCTCCAAAGTTCCCTGGAGTCATGTTTGACTGCATCTGAACGGGGATTGATTGTCTATTAGGAGGCTGAAGTATAGGAAGCTGATGAATAACAGTTTGCTGGCCAAGCTGTATAACTTGCTGGCCAGTCGGAGTAGACGTAGGTTTAGTATGAGTACCGAGCTGACTGTTGGGTCCACTATCCGTAGGGTCTTTAGGTTGTGATTTAGCAGCCTCTTCTGTTGGGTCGACGGCGCCTGCTGTGCCTCCATCTCCGGCAACTGCAGTTGGATTCGGTTGAGCAGCTTGATCCTTTTGGTTTGCCGCCGGAGGAGGGCATGGGGAACCTGGAGTTAGGGAAAAGCCACCAGGACCACCAACACTCATCTTTTAATTTTGTCATTTATTCTGCGCAATCACAAGGAAATTTTTTTGAATTTTTCTCGGAGACGGTGCTCCACGGCGAAAAAGATGGCAAAAATGCCCAAAAAGTTTGGGCGATGGTCCATGCGGGCGCAACATTTTAGCTGACAAAAAGTGCCATTTGCCAATGGATTGCACCATGGATTGTGGGAATTCCTGCGAAAGTTGCGAGGCGGCGGCCCTCTGCCGTGGGAGTGGGGAGTTTTTGGATGCCGCGGAACGCAGCGTCCTCGCCGATGCAGCACGGGCGAGTCGGGGGTTTATTCTGGACATGGTGGCGGCAACGGGAACGGGCCATCTGGGCATGGCCCTCGGCTGCGGGGAGATTGGAGCCGTGCTATTTGGAAAATTTCTCCGCTGCGATGGAACCGCCCCCGGCTGGGTCGACCGGGACCGCTTCGTGCTCTCCGCCGGCCATGGAAGCGCCTTCCTATACACCTGGCTGCACCTTTCTGGCTATGCCATTAATTTGGAAGATCTTAGAAATTTTCGCTCCGGATCTACCGCCGCCAAAAGTCACCCGGAATTTTACCGTTCCCTGGGCGTCGAATGCACCACGGGCCCCCTCGGCCAGGGAGTCGCCAACGCCGTGGGAATGGCCCTTTCCCAGCAGCTCTTTGCTGGAAAATTGGGCGCCGATGCCCGCCAGATGCACTGCAGAACCGTCTGCCTCGCCGGGGATGGATGTTTACAGGAAGGTGTTGCGCTGGAGGCAATTGCCCTGGCGGGACTCTGGGAACTTGGAAATCTCATTTTGGTCTACGACGACAATGGCATTACCCTGGACGGTCCCTCCTCTGCCACCAATGTCGGCCGCATGGATGCCCTTTTCCGCTCCTGCAATTGGAAGGTGCAGCGGGTTGACGGCCACGACCTGGATGAACTGGCGGAAGCCCTCCTCCGGGCAAGGGCACTCCCCGGCGGACAGCCCCAGGTAATCATTGCAAAGACCGTGGCCGGCAAGGGTGTGGCAGCCATCGAGGGATCCCCTGCCGCCCACGGGAACGGACTCAGGACGGAGGAACTGCGGAGGGTGCGGGAGGAACTCGGCCTGGGTCCAGAACCCTTTGCCGTACCAAATGCCGTCGCAGAATATTTTTCCCTCCTTTCCCGCCGGCGCCGCTGGGAAAGGGAACGCTGGCAGGAAAACTTTGCGGAAGTTTTGGAGCGGCACCCGGATGCCATGGAACTGCTTTTCCCGAAGCCCTTCGACGGCGAACGCTGGGCCGCAAGCCTGGGTCCCCTCGGCGGCGAAAAACGTCCAACCCGCTTCTTTGGCGGAACCCTTCTCAGAGAATTGGCAAAAAAACTTCCCCAACTGGTTAGCATTGGCGCCGATCTCTTTTCCTCCACGGGAACGGCCATTGGCGATGGAAGCTACTATGCTGCGGAAAATACCGAAGGTCGGAACGTGCAGTGCGGTGCCCGGGAACATGCCATGGGAGCCATTGCCAACGGACTCGCCTACGATGGCATGTTCCGCCCCATAGTTTCCACGTTTCTCGTTTTTTCCGATTACCTGCGGCCGGCCATTCGTCTGGGAGCCATGGCGAAATTGCCCATCCTCTACGTCTTCACCCACGATTCCATCGCCGTTGGGGAGGACGGTCCCACGCATCACCCGGTGGAAATGCTTCCGTCCCTGCGGGCAATTCCTCACCTGAATATCCTGCGACCCGCCGACGGGGAGGAAACCGCCGGCGCCCTGGCCGCCGCCCTGGATGGGAAAGAGGGTCCCGCGGCGGTGATTCTTACCCGACAGGGGGTGCCGTCCTTGGACTCTATTCCCGTGCAGCGGCGGAGAAATGGGGTACACCGCGGCGCCTACGTGGCAAAATTGGAAACGGAGCCCCTGGAACTCATCCTCCTCGCCTCCGGGAGCGAATTGCACCGGGCACTAGCGTCGGCGGAGGGAATTCCTAGCTGTCGAGTGGTGTCCGTGCCCTGCCTGGAGGCCTTCAACCGGCAACCGCAGGCATACCGCGATGAAGTTCTCCCCCCCCACTGTCGGAAGCGCCTGGCCATCGAAGCGGCGGGACCCATGTCCTGGTGGTGCCACGTGGAGCCGGAAAATGTCATTTCAGTGGATGATTTTGGCGAGTGTCTTAGCGGTGAATTACTTTTGGAGCAGCGGGGGTTTTCCGTTGCCACCATCCGGGAGAGGATGCGGGAACTTTCCGGGAGGTCTCTCTGATGCGGATCACCGGAGGTCTTGCCCGGGGAATTCATTTGCTCTGTCCAAAAAATTTTTCCATTCGCCCCACGACCGATGCGCTGCGTGAGTCCGTCTTCGCCATTCTCGGCCCGTCTGTCCCCGGGTGCCGCTTCATCGACCTTTTTGCCGGCGTCGGAGGCTACGGCCTGGAAGCCCTAAGCCGCGGCGCCCGTTCGGGGCTTTTCGTGGAAAAAAATCCACACCACGCGGCCGTTCTGCGGGAGAATTTGCGCCGGGTTGAAAAAAGCGCCGCCATTTCCGAGGGAAACTTTCGAATTTCCTGCGCCGACGCCTTTCTCTGCCAATTTCCAGCGGCGGACCTACTGTTCATTGATCCACCCTACGACCTGCTACGGGAAGGCATTGCACCTTTTTTCGCTCTCCTGGAAAAATTTTTTGCCGAAAATGTCCCCGGAGCAATTGCCACCATCGAAATGCCGGTGGATTTGGAATTTCCCCTGCCGGAAGGCATTGAGTGCTGCGGGTCCCCGGGGAAACGGAAAGGCCGCCAATCCCCAAGGGCGCTGCTTCTGCGCCGGCGAAGACAATGAAAGGGAGGGGCACATTTCCTAGAGTCGGTTGCCCTGCCATGGCCGGCAAGTGGGGTCGTGGCCAGCGGCCGGTGGCGGGCAAAATTTAAATGGCCGGGATTAAAAAATTAAAAAAAAGTCAAAAAAGCGTTTACATGTACGCCGTCATTCCCCTTGACAGTGGCGGAGAGCCCCTCCATCAATGGGCAGTTTGCGGGTATAGTTTAATGGCAAAACCTCAGCCTTCCAAGCTGGTGATGTCGGTTCGATTCCGTCTACCCGCACCGGAAATCATGGCGAAAAAGATCATAAAGAAGAGAACGTTGGTGATCGCGGAGAAACCCAGTGTGGCCAAGGACATTGCCGCCGTTTTGGGTGCCAGCGGAGGGGGGCGCCGGGGGGATGTCCTGGAAAATGATGATTACATTGTAACTTCTGCCCTGGGGCATTTGGTGGAACTTCCGATGCCGGAGGACATTGATCAAAACTGGCGGCCGTGGAATTTGGGCAATCTTCCCATCGTGCCGAAAAAGTTTCCGCTGAAGGCCAGTGAAAAAACAAAGGATCGCTTCGAGGTTTTGAAAAAATTTCTGAATTCCGAAGAAGTTGGTGAGGTGATCAATGCCTGCGACTCCGGTCGGGAGGGGGAGCTCATTTTTTCCTACATCTATGAGCTCAGTGGTTCGACGAAGCCCTTCCGACGGCTGTGGATGGTGTCCATGACCGGAGAGGGTATCCGAGGTGCCTTCAATGGCCTCCGGTCGGCCGAAGAAATGTGGTCCCTCCAGTGTGCCGCTCGCTGCCGTTCCGAGGCGGATTGGCTGGTGGGTATCAATGGTACGAGGGCTATCACCGCCAGCATGCTGACGGGAAGGGCGGTGTCTTCCGTTGGACGAGTGCAAACGCCAACCCTTTCAATGATCGTCGACCGGGGTAGGAGCATCCGAGACTTCAAGCCCGTGCCTTTCTGGCGTATTCTGGGAAAATTTTCCGTTGTGGAGGGCGGCTACGAGGGTGTCTACAGGGCTCCCGTGGGAAAGAATGGCGAAGAGACGGGAAGGGATCGTATTTTTGACGGCTCCGAAGCCCAGCGCATTTTTGAAGAGGTTTTGGGGGAGACCCGGGGAACGGTTACGGAGAAAAAAAAGCGTTCAAAGTCTTCTCCTCCACGGCTCTATGACCTTACCTCCCTGCAAAGGGATGCCAATAATCGCTTCGGGTTTCCGGCGGCAATGACGTTAAAAATCGCCCAGGCTCTCTACGAAACGCACAAGGTCATCACCTATCCGCGCACGGATGCCAAGGCGCTGCCCGAGGACTACGGTCCCGTTTGTAAAGCAACCCTCGATGCCTTGGATGGTTCGTATAAACCATTGGCAGAGAAAATTTTAATGGAACATGGAATTCGTTCTTCGGATAGAAAAATTTTTAATAACGGAGAAATTTCAGACCATTTTGCCATCATTCCGACGCCCCAGCGTCCGAGGGAGTTGGGGGAGCCGGAGCAAAAAATCTACGACACCATCGTCCGGCGCTTTTTGGCCGTTTTCTACCCTCCCGCCGAGTACGATGTTACCACCCGCACTACGACGGTGAAGGGTCATGCATTCCATTCGGAGGGTCGAATTCTCGTTGTCCCCGGATGGTTGGAGGTCTACGGCCGGGAACAGCAGGATAGGGCTGGCTTGTTGCCGCGGATTGGGAAAGAAGACGGAGTTCCTCCCTCCGCCGCCATTGGGAACATGAAACTGTCGGAGGAGGAAACGAAGCCGCTCCCCCACTACACGGAGGCGACGCTACTGTCGGCGATGGAAACGGCCGGCCGGCTGGTGGAGGACGATGAGTTGGCGGAGGCCATGCGGGAAAAGGGTCTAGGGACACCGGCGACGCGGGCACAGATCATCGACAACCTCATCAGTGCGCGCTACGTGGACCGTTCGGAGAGAGCTCTCCTCGCCACGCAGAAGGCGGAACGGCTCATGGACGTTCTCTCCGCCATGGAAATCGATGGCCTCAAAAATCCAGCGCTGACCGGCGAGTGGGAGTTCAAGCTGCGAAAAATGGAGCAGGGAAAATTTCTCCGCGAAGAGTTCATGGAAGAAATTCAGGAACTGACCCAAAACATTGTCAAACACATCAAGGACTTCGATGAAATGGATCCCCGCCATTGCCATCCATCGAAGATCCTGTCCCCATCGGACGGACAGCCCCTGTTGGAAACCATGCGCGGCTACGTTTCGACGGATAGGTCCCTGAATATTTCGCGGGTTCTCGGGGGACGGGAATTGGCGGAGGAAGAGGTGGCGATCCTATTGCGGGAAGGTCGCGTGGGTCCCTTCGAAGATTTTCGCTCCCGTGCGGGAAGACCATTCAAGGCGACAGTGGTCCTGGAAAAAGGTCGAGCTAAGTTGGCATTTGACGGCGACTCCCAGGAAACGGTGGAAACTGCGCGGCGGGCCTTGGAGGGCTGCGATTCGGCTCCTCTCTGCGATTGTCCGACGGATTGCGGAGGTAAGGTGTATTTCACGGAATTGGGTTACATTTGCAGCAATTTTCCGGAGAAGAAGTGTCCCCTCCGCATTGGAAAAAAAATGCTGGGTCATGACCTATCAAATGGAGAAATTGTTACCCTACTGGAAGAGGGGCAGTCGCCTCTCATCGAGAATTTTGTTTCCAATCGCACGGGGAAAATGTTTAAGGCTCACCTGCAAATTGACAAATCGGGCAAAATTACCTTTAAGTTTCCTCAGAGGGAACCGAAAAAAGCTCCTGAATCTACCGAAGATGGAAAGAAGGGGCGAAAACCAAAGGTTACTTCGGAGAATGACATTGATGGTTCCAAATAGTTCCAAGTTGGAGTACATGCTGCAATCTTCCAAGAAGGCCTTTATCTTTGATTGCGACGGAACCATAGGTGATACCATGGGGCTCTATTTCCGCGCGTGGAACGCGACCCTTCGCGATCTTGGGGTATCGGAGTCGCTGTCCTGGGAAGAATTTTGCGCCAACGGGGGCCGGAGTTTCGCCGTTTCCATCGATGAATATGGAAAAAAATATGGCTTCAGCTTCGATGTGGAACGGTTTGTGAAATTGCTGGATCATTACTATGAGGACCTTCTGCCCCATTTTTTGCCCATTGCTCCTGTGGTAGATCTCATTCGGAGGGAAAATGTTCGCCCCATGGCTGTCGGATCTTCGGGACTGCTGCGAAATGTTTCCTATGTGCTGGACCATCTGGAGCTACGGAAAAAATTTCGTGCCGTTGTCACCCAGGAGGACGTGGTACGGGATGGGGTCATCCACACTAAACCGGAACCGGATCTTTTTTTGATCGCCGCAGAGCGCATTGGAGTGGCCCCCGCCGACTGTCTTGTCTTCGATGACAGCCCGTTGGGAGCGGCTGCGGCTCGGTCGGCCGGGATGGATTTTTTCCGCATCCCTAGTTCCTGGTGGGACCTGCGCCTGCGGGACGGAAAAATTCCAGTTTAAATCGTTCTCCGAAGGTCACCTGCCGTCCGATAAATTCATTGCCGTGGGAGTGGGGGGAAAGGTTGTCGCTTCCGTTCCTTCGTCTATTGCCGTGCGGAGGGAGCGGATGGGCTCTTCGATGGCTTCAAGGACAGGCATTGGTTTTTGCGGCAGGGAGCGCATCCGCGTGAACGCGTGCAGGGTCGGCCGTAGCCGACTTTCAATGGAAGCAACGGTGCTATTGTAGGCGTCCAAAGTTCGCCGCAGGTGTCGGCCGGTATCGGAAATTTTTCCAAAGACCGTCTCCATGCGCTCGAGGAGCGTTTTTCCAAGCTCTACGATGGCCGTTGCCTCCTTTGCCGTTGCCGCCTGAGCCCAGCCGCAGGCGATCGTCTTTAGAAATGCCAACAGAGTCATCGGAGAGGCGAGGAGAACATGGCGTTCGATGGCTTCGTCGAAGAGTTCCGGCCGCGCATTTATGGCCGCTGCGTAGAGATGGTCCCCGGGCAAAAACAGAATCATGTACTCGAAGGTGCTCTCAAAAAACTTCCAATAGCCCTTACGACCCAATTCCTGTACCCGGTTAAAAACATTCTGTGCGTGCTGTTTCAGGAGGGCTTCTCTCTGCTCCGGAGTTTCCGCTTCCGCCACGGCTAGATGGACTTCCAGTACCGCCTTTGCGTCAATGATGACATTGCGACCGTCGGGAAGATGCACCACCATGTCGGCTCGAAGGGTCGCCTGATCGACGGAAACGGCCACCTGCTCCTCAAAATCTACGTGTTCCTGGAGCCCGGCCATTTCCACGAGTCGTCGCAGCTGCAATTCTCCCCAGCGTCCGCGCACGTGGGACAGTCGAAGGGCCGCATTGAGGCGCTTGGCTTCCCTGTCCAGTTCCTGGTTTGACTGAAACAGCTGGCGCATTTGCTCTTCGAAGCGGGTCGTCGATTCCATTCGCTGCCGGTCCGTCAAATTTACCCGGGCATCCAGGCGCTCCACACACTCCCGCACGGGCTTCAGGACTCCTTCCAATTGCAATCGTTCCCGTTCCCCTTCCTCGCGGGATTCCCGTTGCAGCTGCAGGAGCGCCTTCTCGGAAATTTCCGCCGCGGCAACCTTGAAAGATTTTTCCATCTCCGCCCGGGCGTTTCCAACGAAGGATAGCTTCTCCTCCAGCGCTCGGAGTCGTTCCGCCTCCCGGGCACGAAATCCCACAAATTCGCAGTCCAGGGCATGGAATTTTTCCCGTTCTCCGTCCACGATGGCGGTTAACCGTTGTTCGTCCTCCCGGCTTTTATTTAGGTCATCGCGGAGCAGCTGATTCTCCAGTTTCTTCCTGGATCCATGGACCAGAGAAATCCCATGGAGGAAAAGGCTAAGGAGTAGAAAAAAAATAACCATTGGGGTCCTAACTGGTCGGGATGACTGGATTCGAACCAGCGACCTCTACGTCCCGAACGTAGCGCTCTACCAGGCTAAGCTACACCCCGCACCGGGACCGTTTGAATGGAAAAATGGTCGCCGATGCAAGTCGAAAATAGTGGGCAGTTCCCATGGCGGAAAAATCGATGGAAAGTGGTTCAATCGTCAGATGCTTCCCCATTTAATTTTTTCTTTTTGACGGAATACCAAGCAAAAAGAATGCCCCCCGTGATACCGACCAGGACTGCGGGTGCAAAGAGCATGGCAGCGATTTGCCACACGAGGAGGCCGGCCAGTGCCATGGGAATGAGGCCGCAGGCAAAGAATAGGATAGCGACAATGGCGCCGACGAGGGCAAGTGCGCCGGCAACGATCCCAACGACGACGCAGACCGTTTTTAGAGAAGAAAGATTTCCAGTAGTAGTAGATGAGTCAGTTGTTGGTGGAACGTCCTGAGTCAGAGGATTAGCGCTTTGCGGACCATCATTTGCATTCCCCTGGAGTACTTGTTCCACCATTGGCGCTGCAATTACTTCTGCTTTCTCAAGTCCATAGGAATTGAACATAAAATCCGAGAAAGAATCGTTTACTTTAGTGGGGTTACTGCTACGTTCTTTCACAACCAGGTCCTTCAGCCAATTTCCTCCGAACGTATCCTTGGGGAATGTATTCAGCAGTTTCTGGGAAAGCTCAGCAGTCAAATTTTCAGAGCAACCACTGGAGCAAATGGTTCCGAATCTTTTCTGACATTGCTGCACACAAAAAGCGTTTTGCAAAACCGCATCTCCTGTGGTGGATTGAGAATTCATTAGTGAAGCAAAAACATCTTGATTAATTGTGCTAAAAAGATCTTCATTATCATCTACTAGAGAGGTAAGGATGGTCAATGGGAAGTGCTCTTGAAGATTTTCTCGAGCCGTGAAGATTTTACTCAGTATGTACTGAGGGGCTGGTGATTTTTCACAAAGTCTAGAAAGCGAATCTTCATCCAGCAGGGAATAGTCACCGTCTTGGAATTGGTTAATTTGTTGTTCAGTCAGTTTGGCGATTTCATCGACGGATCCACCTCTTAGAAAATATTTTACTGCGCCATTTGTGCAGTGTGCGTTATCGCTGAAGTGTCCGGCCGTAAGATTTCCGATGATCCTAGGTCCGACGTCTGTATCACTAAATAAATCGGAGGGAATGTCGTAAATTTGTGCGCAGTCCATTCGTTTCAGAAAAGCAGGATTATCTGCGAATGCACCGGGCTGGAGAGTAGCTGCATCAATTCTTTTGATGATTCCAACTACAACGTTGCTATCATTAAATAGTTTCGGGGAATCATTCACCATTTGCGCTAATTCTTTGGCATCCCATAGGCTCACCGCTTTTTTTTGCGCGAGCAATGCAGAGATAATCTCGTTTTTTATTCCCTTCATCGCTTGCGCTGCTTGGGTCCAATTATCGGGGAGATTACTTGCCAGCTTGAAAAAATCCACGGAGACCATTGGAATGAGAGTGCCTAAATCTTTGTGCTCCCAGAATTTTTTGATTTGTCCCTTGGTTAGAGACTTGGAAAAGTGATTTTTGAAACTATCAACTCCCATCAAAATATAAAACTCTTTTTTGTTCTTAGCTGTCGCGTTGTTCGCGTCGAGGAACTCATCCCACGCTTCCTTGGGTGTTTGTACAATCTCCCTAATCCACCGGGCGACATCGTCCTGGCATAATGATGAACTTCTTAGGAAATCTAAAAGTCGGTCTTTAGTTATTTTAGTAATCTTTTCTTCTGGGAAAAAATTTCTCAAATTTATCAATTGCTCACCTTGACCTATGCAGTTATCAAAAATAATTTTACAAATATCTTTACCATTGGTACATGAGGCGTCCTCCAGCGCGGAGAACCAAGCGGTAAATATTTCATAGGAGATGGACTCAAAAAGTTTCTTTCTTCTGTCTGTTTTGAGTTCACCCCAAACAAGTTGTAATTGTTTCGCGCTGAAAGCTTGTTTGACCTTAACGGGAACGTTTTTTTCTTCAAGAAACCTTACCAGTAGTCTTGGCGAACCTACCAATTCTTTGAATCTATCCACACCAATTCCTGCAATGGCGTCGGATGGAAACGCATTCACTGTAGCATCAAGCAATTTGGCAATTTGGTCAACATTACCTTTCTCCAGAAATCTTTTCGGAAGACCATTATTATATTCTGATGCATCGAACTGTCCTGCACCAAGTTGCTTTAGAGACACATCTTGGAGGTCATCTACTTGTTTCGTGCTCAGACTGTGAAGTTGTTTGCAGGACAATTTCGGCAACAGGATGGCAACGGCCTCATTGCAGAGGCCACTGACCTTGTCGTTTGAAATTTTCGATGCAAGGGTTAAAATTTTTTGCTTCAATGCTGCTCTATTGTCTTCAGTCAAACTGGTGTCGCTGGCCAGTTTTGCAAATGCATTAATGTGGCCAATAAAATACGTGCTATTATTGTCAGTTGTTTTGTCGAATAAACTAATAACCACATCCTCTTTTGCTTTTTCTTGGATGAATGCTGAAAAATCTTTAGTTCCCCATGACTCAACTGCAGAGGAAGTCACTTGTTTATCGGTTATTGATTCTAGAATATCAAAATCTGCCTGCCTCACGAAAGAATCGACGAGAATAGGATCCGTAAAACAAGGATTTCTAAATTCATCGGCCATGACTACCGCGGGGTTGGACCGAGAGATGGTTGCATAAAATTCTTCATAGTTTTTCTCCTCAGAAGCAGCGGAATTAAGCTTAAATGTACTGTTTTTCAAAATATCACTTCCCGGCGGGCTCACAAAGTTGTAGCCAAAAACGAAATTATACCTTTTAAGAATATTGCATGTGTATTCTTTGGTTTCATCTGCAGCACCTGGCATTAGGTCACTGAACCAGTGTGCCAATTCGTCACTTTTGTCTTGTCTTATTATTAGTCTAATGAATGTCGCAATTTTCTTATAATCTTCAGATAGATCACCTCCCAGTGACTGCTCTAAATTTTCTAAAAGCATATTTACGACTTCGCCATTTTTTATGACCTCAAGAAGATGAATTGCGACTTCAATTTTGACTTTAAAAATATTGCCAATATTTGCTTTGCCGGCAAGCTTGAGTTGAATGTTTAAAAATTTGTCATTTCCAGTGAGTTTTCCGTCAAATCTATTCGCTAAATTTAGGCATCCACTGATGTATGTTCTGCGATGCTCAGGCCTAAGGAATGTGAGCGCAAGTTTTTTTACCATGGTATTACTAGCATAATCAACATTCCCATAGGAAAGTGCTAGATTTAAAAGGTTATCGTTGTGTCTATGACCTGCTGCACTAAACGCTTTCTCGAGAATGTCTTGAGGTATTTTTTCAAAAAAATTCTTTATCCAACTTTCATCTTCATCAAGTTTTAAAGCTTTATCGTAGGTGCTATTTGCGGCAAGTCTTTCCAGTAACTCGTATCCTTTATGGAGTGTTGGGTTGTTCAGACTATAAAAACTTTCGCTAGTTATCGCCAATGCTCGGATGAAGCGAATGGGTCCAATAATGTCACGCTCCTTATCTCCATCTACAAAGCTATCTAAAAAACACTTTCCGTTTTCTCCCAAAATACTCTTCCCTTTGTTGAGTACATCTTCTATGTAGGTAAATGCAGCGGTAATTCTTTCTAGTAAAAGGGTATTTCCTAAAAGACTATCTTTTTTTGATGGGTCGGTCATAATGCTTTCCGCCAATTTGCCGAGTGATACGAATGGCATTAGAAGGTCAGCAAACGCAGTAATAACATCGCCGTGACAGAATTGCACCTTTACATTTTTCAGGATTTCAGTGACAACACCCTTCTCCGCTGCACTAAAATACGATCTAAAGAAATTAATATGCTCTCTTTGAGTGAATAGTAGAGCTAGCAACTTCTCCGCTGCTTTGGCTTCTTTCGGCTCCTTTCCTTTAATGTGGGCAGCGATTGATTGCATGGTATCGTCGGGCAGCAAATTTAGAGCCTCTTTCCATTTTGGGTCTCCGCGAACAAGTTCAAGAACGGATGATGGTTTCCGTTCTCCCAGTAGTGCCAGTAGTTTTTCTCCATTTTTTCCATTCGCGAGAAACGCAACGACTTTGGGATTCAGCAGTTGTCTGTCGGTGAATTCTGCTTTCTTCAACTGTTCGACAGTGGCAAGTTCGACGAATTGTCGCAAAAGATCGGTCTTTCCTGACCACCTCGAAATATTTTCCAGGGAAAATCTTTTATCGGAGAAAATTTGAGTCAATGCCAAATTTCCATAGTACATATTGGCAAAGGCACACTCAGATAGAGTATTAGCCAGATTAATCCGCTTATTGAGAATGTCGCTGTTTTTCGCCTCATACTGGAAATCATTTAGATTCCGTGTTTCTCTTTCAAAAACAGCTCGGTAAAGAGGCGCATCCAATTGAACGTATTTTTCACTTTCCTTTAAATGTTCAATTAGTTTAGCCCCTGGAAGTGCTTCCATAAACATGTCTCTCGCAGCTTTCCAGAGATGCTCATTCTGTGAAAATAGCAGCTCAAACGGATTGCCGTTATCAGTAAACAATGCCAACGGGTCATCATCGTTGAATTCCTCTTGAGATCTACAAAAACTCATCAACCCGCAGCCAGCGATGGCCTTACTGAAAAAAAATTCACTCGCCGTGAGAAGATCTAAATACTTTCCATGTCTGGAATCGGAATTTTCGACATCTTCTAGGACTTTCTTGGCTTCAATGCGACATAGTGCAGATGCTAAAAGTCCCACGAAAAAGGATTTTACATTTTTTGCAACTTTCTCGGCAGAAACATAATCACTCCATTCGTCAGTGAGTCCTTCAAGCAACGCATCTATGTTCTCATTAATGTTACAGCCTGGTTCATTTGATAGGATAGAAGCAACTGCTGCAATGACGCCGAGGCCTTTGCTTTCTTTTCCATAGCGATCTACAATGTTTCCCATGACTACATCATCTGTTGGTCCTCTATTCCCTTGCACGTATCCGCATGCTACGCTGAGCAAAAGTTCTTTTGTGTCTTTGTCACCTTGGATAATTTCCCAAATGTCAAAAAATTCACCTTTTATATTAGGAAAAGTTTGAAGAAATTCCGTAAAAGTTTCTTTGTTTTCGAAGCATCCGCAAAAGGTAGTAAGTTTGGCAACCATTTCTTCGGGAATCCCGCTGAAATCTTTGAGGAAATTGAGTATGGATGCGCTGGCGCTATCTACTAATGGGGGACCTGAAGCCTCGGCTGAACTTTCCGAAGCAGGTGCAGGAGTCTTCGGCTCGGGAGCAGGTGCAGGAGTCTTCGCCTCGGCTGAACTTTCCGGAGCAGGTGCAGGAGTCTTCGCCTCGACTTTTGAAACAGGTTTATCATTCGCAGTTAACTCGTTGGCAATATTTACAAACCAAGCAAATAGATTTTCCGGGTTAATTCCAAGACTCTCGCTATAAGGATCGAAGCCATCGCGTGATATTTTCGATCCGTCATTGTCGACAGTTGAAATCAATTTGTGACCTTTGAAGTAGTCGAAGGAGTTTCTAATTAAATTTTGAGCCCCTTCTCTTTTTTGCAGAGCCTTTCTGCAGGCATGAAAATCTGCTTCGCTTGTCGTCAATAAATGCCTAAATTTTTCTTTGTCGGTCTCATTTCCTTTTCGCATCATCGCGGAAAAGATTTTTCGCAGTAGCAGTGCCGGCAAATTTCGGAGCACGTTATCCTCCAACTTGCTCAATGCCATCAATTTTGATTCGTCATACAGCGCTCCCGGGTCAAGTAATTGTTCTAGCACGTCAGAGGAAACAACTTTTCTTAATTTTTCTTTATTTTCAGGGGATAAATAGCTTCCTGTTTTGAGTATCGGATCGTCTTCGAGTTTGGCAAGCTGACGGTCCGTATCGTCCGTAGAAGCTTCCGTCCGGAGAATGCGCGCATTGAGAGCAAAGAAACGTAGAAGAACATCCGTATCGCCGCCAATTTTTTTCAGAAGATTTCGAAAGGATTCGATACATGGCCTAGCATTGACAACCCCCTTGGCATTTCCCTGCAGCATGTTGGCGAGAAGCATCATGTCCCCGGTGTCGGTCAAAAAATCGGAAAGTTTTTCTCTCAAGTACTTGATCTTTTCATTAGCGTTGCGTTTTCGTGTTTGGAATTCACTCTTTTCCGCGTCAGTATCAAAATTTACTTCATATTGAAAATCATATATCTCTTGTTCGAGTCTGAGTATATTGTCTTCGACTTCCTTAACTTTTTCCGTCGATAAAATTATTTCGCCGGTTGCCACGGAGAAAAGAGCTACCGGACAATTTTCAATACTACTCGTACAGCCGGACCTACATCCATCTATACCCCCTATTATTTTGCGAATCGGATGGCTCTCATCGAATGGGTTTGAAGTAGTCGAATTCAATATTTCACTGGCTTCCTCTTCGGAAATAAAGATAGTTATCACCCTTCGATCGTGAAAATTGTTACTGTTTTCGTCATACCTGATTGCATATCTTGGACGTTCCCTGAGGGGACTCATTGCGATTGTGTCATGGTTAAATTGTTTGGCCAATCTCCAGGACATGCGAATGTCTGGGAATTGGTTGAAAATTTCCACATATTCTCGACATGCGGAGCATAAATTATGTGAGAGTGCACATACATTTTCATTTTCGTAGGCAGATATGCATAACTGCTGTCCTTTTACGACTATACCATCTCCAGAGTGTGCTGCTTGAAATTCCAAAAATTCTTTATTCTGTTCATCTTCAGTCAATCGTCTTATTCCCGGGGGAATTGCGGAGAGTTGCCTGGCTTCATCCTCCTTCTGCTCGTCCTGCTCGTTATCCCTGTCCTGGGCCTGATTTTGTTCGACGTCAACGGAT
>JAITOA010000007.1 GCA_031290195.1 Puniceicoccales bacterium
GCTCTCTGTGACAGTGATAGGTTGCGATTTTTTTCGTTCAATAAGAACGTAGGCCACTGCGACTACCAACAGTACAGCGCCCACAACAAGGGAAGCACCTAGAGCTCCAATGGGGATCACACCAAATGCAAATAGGCAGATAGAACTCACGGTAAGTACGGAGCCGCACAACCCCGTAATCCAAGCCCCAACTGGAATTTTTAGAGGTCTGGACAAATTTTCAGTTGGATTTCCCGGGACCGCTTCCATAGTATTTGTAGAGAGTTAGGATAATGCCAGTTGCAAAATTCCTGCTTTAAAAATTTTACAAATGAATCAGTCCCTCACAATGGTTTCAAAGAAACTAACTCCGGTGAAATTATCTGAGTTAATTGGCGGTTTTTGCAAGCAAAATCAGCTTGCTTTTGAAAAGGGGCTTGGTCGACCACCCCGGTTGTCCTTTTCCGCGGTGCTCACCATCTTCATCTATTTCCTTTTGAGTCGTAGAAAGGACTTTAAGGCATTTTACTGCGATGACGGGCGTGGAATTTTGGAGGGAATTTTCCCAAATTTGGTATGGACGATGTGGACGTCCAAGGCAAATTATCCTTAAAACCGAGAAGCGCTTTGGCTTCGCTGGATAAGCTCTTCCCCCAAAGGCAAATACGTTTCAAGCTTGTCTGTCCCGCAAGCAACCCCGCTAATAAAAGCAGCATAATACTAATCAGGCTATAGAAGGGTTTCGCGGATCTTCCAACAATTCCAAATGCTCTCTCAGATTCATCTGTCGCTGGGCATAAACCAATTTTAAAATTAAAATTGAGCCGAAAGGGCAAAAACGTTTCCCTTGCTGAAGAATTGAAAGACCCTGGCGGCCCCGCGGCATCAGCCGCGGGGCCGTAGGTGGGCAAAAAATTTGTACCGGCACAGAAGAGGGTTCCCCCTGCGCTAAATTTCCAGAGGTCACCGCTTAGAAACACCACGGATGGACTTTGCCGGAATTTGCTGGCCCTCCTGGAGAACGGACCTAGGTGAGGTGAAAATTTTCCCCCAGATAAAGTTTTTTACACAGTGGATCCCCGAGGAGACGGTCCCGGTCACCGGCGGCGAGAACTTTCCCGTCGTAGATGAGGTAGGCGCGGTCAACGATGGAAAGGGTTTCCCGGACGCTGTGGTCCGTGATGAGGACTCCAATGGAACGCTCCCTTAGCCGTAGAATAATGCGCTGCACCTCCTGGACATTAATGGGGTCAACGCCGCTAAATGGCTCGTCGAGGAGGAGAAATTCTGGATTGGACACAAGGGCCCGGGCAATTTCCAGACGCCGCCGCTCCCCTCCGCTCAAGGTCAACGCCCCCTGGGAAGCAAGGTGGACAATGGCAAGCTCTTCCAGGAGACTTTCCACTCGCTCCTTCCTGGCATTTTGGGGGATGGGCAGGACCTCCGCAACTACCTGGAGGTTTTGTCGGACGGTCAATTTGCGGAAAATCGAAGGCTCCTGGGGCAGGTAGCCCAGGCCAGCCAGAGCCCTTTTGTAGATAGGCAATCGCGTCAGATCTTTGTCACCAAGGGAAACCGTGCCCGCCGTCGGACGGACGAGGCCGACGAGCATTTGGAAAGTGGTGGTTTTCCCCGCCCCGTTGGGGCCGAGGAGTCCGACAACCTCTCCGGGAGCCACCTCCAGATCAACCCCCCGCACAACTGGCCGGCGGCCATAGGTTTTCTTCAATTGAATCGCTCGCAGCATGCTACTATTTTCCTCCGCGAAGCGGAGCAATGCCCGCAAAGGTTTGACGGAGCAGGCCAGCCCGCTCCTCCTCCTGCTGTTGCTGGGTCATCCAGGCACCCCGGCGTAGCTGCAGGTGCACCGGCTGAATCTCCGTAAGGAGCCGGTCAATGGTGGGCACCAGGGAGGAGTCTAGAAATCCCAGATGAGCCGCAAGGCGAGCCTGGCAAAGAAGCGCAATGGCTTCTTGCAATGGTAAGAGCCGAGCACTGGAAAGGATGGCCATTACCCGGGCCATGCGATCCATCAGCCGTTCCCCAAGGGTCCGTTTCAGCTCCTCCCGTGCGGCCAATTCGTGACCCTGGAGGACCTCTCCAATGCCACTTAGCCGGCGAATGATAGTTTCCTCACTTTCTCCCAGGGAACTGCGATTGTGAATTTGAAAAATACAACCTTCAGGATCTGAACCGGTTCCATAGAAACCCCCGATGGCGCAACCCACCGATTGAACGGCGTGAACAAACTGACACATTTTTTCGGCGGCCACTAGGGCTGGAAGAAAAAAAAGCAGGGAAGCCCGCAGGCCCGTCCCAAGACTGGCTGGATCGGCGGTCAAGTAGCCTTTTTTTTCATCGAAGGCAAAGCTCAGCCGCAGGGACAGGGCGTCGTCGAGGCCGTTGGCGAAGGCGTGGGCCTCCGCAAGCTGTAATCCGGGCCGCATGGCGCTAATTTTAATGTGTTCGCCGTCGTTGAAGCGGCAGTCAATGGGCGTGCGGTGCATTGTGGCAATGCCAACCTGGGAGCCATTGGGGGCAAAGGATTTGCCGGCGATCCGTCGCTCTCGAAAATAGAGCCATTCCTTTGGAGATAGCTGGCCACTTTTCCAAAAATTAAACTCCGGATCCACATCCCGGAGTGCTCCGTGGAGCTGCGCCAGGCGAGCCGACTGCTGTTCCGGCGATGACCAGTGGGGAAAACGTTCTCCGGCGATGCTACGAACGAGGCGAACCCTGGAGCAAAGAACAACCTGCATCATTTCCCCTTCACACCAGTGTACGTAGGAGCGTGAATGGGCGATGAGCAACGAATTCATGGGAAAATTAGCCGTCGCATTCCTAGGCACATCGGCAGTATTTTTCAAACGGGAATCGCAAAAATTTCTACCTAGACCTGACCAATTTCTGCCAAAAGTTTTCTAAACTTTGGATCGGAGGTGCCGTAGGGCTTTCCTCCCCGGATACGGCCGAAGGAGATGCAGGCCAGCACATCCCCCAGGTCCTGGTCCAGGCCGATAACGCCGGACCTCATTTCCAGGGCGGCGTCGACGGCCAGATCCACGCTGGCGCGGATAAGTTTTACATCCTCCTCGTTCGGCGCCGACGAACGGGCATAGTACCCGCTCTTCTGTACCAGCGTTTTTTCCGCACCAATGTGTTCGGCCATTTTCTCTCCGAACCATTTTCCCGGATTCAGCATGTCCAATTTCACGTGACCGAAGGCATCCCGAGGAATATCCTGGCTCTCCTTCTCCATCTCCTTCAAAATCGTTCCCAGACCGGCCCCCTCGCTCACGAAGAGGTTCACGTTGCCAACACTATCCATGACGCCGCGCAGACGGCCAATTTCGTGGGCCATATCCCACTCCATCTCTGGAATATAAACTCCGTGAACGTCCCAGCGCCGCCGGTCAAGGCCCAGGTCACCTAGAAATTTTTGCCGGTCCAGCCAGCCGCGGTAGCGCATGGCAGAGGCGGCGGTGAGCCAACCGCAGTGGCGCCCCATCACTTCGTGGACGATGAGCATGCGGGGGGCGGTCGTGCACTCATTGACAACATGGGTGAAATAGTTTGCCGTTTCCTGGGCCGCCGTCTCCGCACCCAGTGACCGTGAAATGGGAAAAATGTCATTGTCGATTGTTTTGGGTAATCCAATGACCGCCATTCGGTAGCCGGCGGCGGAAAGATGGGCGGCCAGCTGTGCGGCGACGATGTTGGTGTCGTCCCCGCCGATGGCGTGGAGCACGTCAATGCCGTCCTTGGCAAGTTGGTCCGCCGCCACCGTCTGTGGATCTTCTCCTTCCCGAACAAGTCCCCGGCGGACGCAATCTTCGCTGTTCGTCAATTTGACGCGGCTGTTGCCGATGGTACTTCCACCGAAAACCAAGAGCCGATCCGCCATTTTACGTACCTCCCCGTCGACGGAAAAGGAGTCTCCTCGGAGCAGTCCGGCATAGCCGTAGCGGTAGCAGAGAATCTCCACCTCCGGAGCGACCTTTGAGTAGCGTCCGATGAGACAGCCAACGGCAGCCGAGAGACAGGGTGCAAGTCCCCCGGCCGTCAGAATACCAATGCGTCGAACGGCCATGGTGCCATGGAACGTTTTTTCTCTGCATTTCCAAGTCTTTGTTTCTGCGAAAACGTCTCCGCTGCGTGCTCTCCCATGAAAAATTTCAACAAAAAATCAAATTTTGAGCTCCAGTGGCCACCATAGTCTTGACAAAACAATTCTCCGTGTTACCGCGGAGACCATGTTTTTCTTAGATCTAGTCAATGGCCAACAAAAAAATCCAAAACAGGATCAAATCCGTGGCATAATGGCTTGCAACACAAGCGAATTAGCGAACTATGTATCGGATCTGCAAGTCAATGGTGCCGTCGCATTTTTTTTCAAATTTATCGATGTGGTAATTTCCTCCATCATCTTCCCCATTGCATTGATGAAATACCTCTACAACTCCATTGCATTTAACGAAATTTTCCACGGATACCTTTTTCTACGTTTCTACCTCGTCAATGTGTGCGAAAAAAAAATCACCGAGGAGCCGGGAAAACTTCCAAAAGCTGAATCCAAAACCTCCGGCATTGCCGTGCAGACCGAATTCGGAAGTGTCGAAGGGGTTGGTGCGGACCCGACGGTTCCTGGGCAAATCCCGGAACTTCCTGTGTCGGACGCACCTATTCTCAACGTATTGCCATCGGCTGTCCCTGAAGTCCCCGTCGCGGAGCAACCCGCCGCAAAGAGCGATGCACGGCCCACAGTTTCCGTAGAAAAGAGAAATCTCCCCCGGGATGCGAACATACTCCACGGCACCTTGATTAACCCGAGAGATTGTGGAGGCGCCGGTGATTGCTACTATCGGAGCCTGGCCGACCAGATGTGGGGAAAAACTAAGGACAACTGGCGGGACGTTCGTATGGAATTATGCGCCTTTGGCCTAGGCAAGCTCCTGGCTCAAGTTACCAAGTACTGCGAATTCGACCAGACAAATGAAGCTGCGAAAAATTTGAGAAGAATCATTTCCAAGGGAATTGCCGGTGGAAAGGTGGCACCTAAATTGGTGGGAAATGCGGAAAATGAGGTCAAAAAATTGGCACGCGATAGCAGCCGGCAACTCGATGAACTAACGGCATTTATTTTCTCCAGTAACGGTCCTAATGGAGTTCCAAAGGCCGGAAGGTCTGAGAACAATTGGCGGAACGACCATGACATCGTTTGCTATCTGAAATACTTTGCGCATATTGTGAACGCAAAAGGTGTGTACGGTGGCCGTGATGATGGCTGGTTTGTCGCCGCATGCTACAATCGGCCAGTGCTTAATATTAGCAGCCAAAGCCAGTCGCCGGCCATTCTTTTTATTCCAATTGGAGGAAAGGTGATCCCCCTCAAAGTACCGATTACAAATCCCTACCACGGTTTCGGCGACGGCAAAAAAAGTGGAGAAATCTATCTTGCTGGCAGTGAAATTCTGCCCCAGGGGTTTGAATACGTGGAGCATGGGTATATCCAAGATGAGAAAGGGAATTTAACGAAAAATACTGGTCCCATTAAAAGACAGATGTGGGACACGGATTACGTTGCTGTTTTGGAAGTGCTGTGGGAAAATTGCCGAGCAAGCCACGGCGAGGGCGCCGACTATCCGGAGTTTGGACAGCCCAATTTTTTCCCTTTGCAACTTCCATCAGGAAAACACGGTGCCCCGGAGGTAGTGGAGCAGGTAAAAAATTGCCAACGAAGGTTCAATGAGATCGGGGACATTCTGTTTCGACACTATGCATCCCATGCAATTTGCACATTAAACCTCGGAAACTACCACTGGCAAGCAGCGGAACTCGTTCCCGTGGAGAAGTAGAATAATCGGCCCTTTGACCTTTGCAAGCGTCGGAAAGATGCTTGTTTCCTCCAAATACGCCGCTAGCCTCAAGGGGGCGGGGGTGTGCACTGTGGACGGTAAGCTGCTGGAATTAGGAATGCGAGATTCGAGGAAACAATTGGCCGTGCGTCTGGTTCAGGCCATCGATTCCGAGCATTTCCCGGAAATGGTGGAGGCCATCGGCGATGCAATGGTGACCGAGGTCCCGGAAAAATGCCGTCCGTCGAAGGGTACTAGCGGAGACCGGACACGGGCAGCCGTCCGCGACAGAATTTTAGCCGCCCTCGGATTTGCCGTGGAGAAGGACGACGGTCAGACTTCCCTCGCCACCCACGCGGAGGCCGCCCTGGGCCGGAAACGGCCGGATGAATATCCTCTGACTTTCCTGAAAAATATTTGCGATGGCTGTCCCACCGGCTGCCTCCACGTGACGGAACTTTGCCGCAGTTGCACGGCTCAATTCTGCCACCATGCATGCCGCTTCGGAGCCATCCGAAGCGGCTCCGGCAGAACGGCCATTGACCCGGTTAAGTGTAAGAAATGTGAACTTTGCCGGAAGGCCTGTCCCTACGGAGCCATCGTCCGGACGGTGGTTCCCTGTGAAAACGCCTGTCCAGTGGGAGCCATTTCCAAGGACGAAAGTGGGCGGACCTACATTTCCTTCGACCGTTGTATCTCCTGCGGCAAGTGTGTCGGTGCCTGCCCCTTTGGGGCCATTGCCGTAAAAAGTCAGCTCGTCGACGTCCTGCGCCACATCAAAGAACGGCGGGAGGTCATCGCCATGTTCGCACCGGCCTTCGCCGGCCAATTTTCCCAGCCGGTGGAAAAACTTCACGGGGCCATCAAAATGCTGGGGTTCTCCGCCGTCTACGAGGTCGCTCTGGGGGCCGAAACAACGGCGCTTGCGGAGGCAAAGGATTTTATGGAGCATCTAAAGGAGGGAAAACAATTTCTAACAACTTCCTGCTGCGCTGCATACAATGAATTTGTCGCGAAGCATCTTCCGGAGATGAAGCCCTTCGTTTCCCTGGCCGGTACGCCCCTCCGCTACACCGCAGAACTAGCTCGCGGAGAACATCCCGGTGCCATCCTTGTATTTTTTAGTCCCTGCTTCGCCAAGTACCGGGAGGTCTATGAAAGCAGCACCGTTGACTACGCTCTAAACTTTGAGGAGGTCACTGCTCTCTTTGAAGCAAGGAAGATCGACGTTGCATCCTGCTCTGAGGAGGCTTTTCCCCGTCCGGCGGCCCGGGAAGCGCGGGAATTTTCACTGTCGGGGGGGGTGTCCCGGTCCGTGCTGGCGACCTGGACCGGCGACGCTGAGGAGGTTAAGCCGGTGCCGGTGAACGGCCTTGACAAAGAGTCCATCGGATTTCTCCGCCGCTGTGCGGAAACTGGACAGTGCGGAGAAGGAAATCTAATAGAAGTCATGGCCTGTCCCGGTGGCTGCATCGGAGGAGGCACGGCCGGCTGTCCCCTGCGGGTAGCCGAGAAACAGGTGCGTGCCCATGCGGGCACGGGGAGAACTTTGACCCCGAACGGCTAAATATTTTTCCAAATGGAAAGGCAGCAAAAATTTTCGCTGGCGAAGGACTGAAAATTTCTCCTAGGTTGCGCCCATGGCCAAGGTCTTGCCGAGGGGACTGATGACGGCGCTGGTCACTCCATTTTTAGGAGGGCGGCTGGAGGAAGAGGGCATTGGAGCCCTTTTGTCCCTTCAATTACTGCAGGGAGTAGAGGGAGTTGTCATCGCCGGGACAACGGGAGAAGTTTCGACGTTGGCAGAGACGGAGTTTGTGCGGCTGCTTTCCATTGCCATCGAACGGAGAAAAGATCGCACCGTTTTACTCGCGGGCACTGGAACAAACAGTACGGCGGCGACGATTCGGCGGGCACGGCTGGCAGAGGAACTGGGCTATGACGGACTGTTGGTGGTGGCTCCCTACTACAACAGGCCGTCTCCGGAAGGAGTCTTTGCCCACTATGCCGCCGTCGCCGAAGCGGTGGAACTCCCCATCGTCCTTTACTCAAATAAGGCTCGCTGTGGCATCGAAATCGACCTAGAAACCATCCTCAAACTCCATGAAACCTATCCGCACATCTGCGGCCTTAAGGACTCCGGCGTAGACTGCAACCGCGTCGGAGAGCTGCACCGGAAACTCGGAGAAAATTTTTCCATTTACTCCGGCGACGATGCCATGGCATTGCCCGCGATGGCCGTGGGCGCCGATGGGGTCATCGGCGTAGCTTCTAACCTGTTTCCCGACAAAATGAGACAGCTGGTCCGCGCGGCTTTGGCCAATGACCTTGCGCTGGCTAGAAAATTGCACCTGTCCCTGCTTCCTCTCTGGCAGGGACTTTCCTGCGACGTCAACCCGGTCCCCATCAAATTTGCTCTCCACGAAATGGGTCTCATTCATTCCGAAGAAGTTCGCCTTCCCCTCGTCCAACTCTCCCCGGAACACCGGGAAGGCCTGCGGGCGCTCCTTGGCGGCGTTGCGGCCGGAAACGGGGGATAGGTTTAGCAACGGCAATGGGCCACCACTACTTTCCCCCTTCTCCGCCGTTGACTTTATGGAAATGGGCCCTACTGAAGTGCCGTTGCCGCCATGGGAAAAAGGAAGCAGAAGCCGCTAGGTCGATTTCAGCCAAAGGTTTTTGCCATTTGGGGGGCATTGATTCTTTCCCTGGTATTGGCCTGGACCCTCATTTCACCGGCGGATCCCACGCAAAACGTCCAATGGTCCGTGAATGACGTTGCCGAAGCCGCCTCCTCCGGCCGCCTCCTCTCGGGGGAAATTCGCTCCGTCCCCGGCAGGGGAATTCAATGGTACCGAATCCGGGGCCAGGCCTATCCCGAGAGCGGCGCCACCAAGCCCATTGAATTCAGCGCCCAGGGTCGCCTCACCGATGCTCGCTTCCACCAGATCATCGCCACCAACGTCCTCCGGGAACGGCCGAGCGGCACCTTTCTAGCCGACCTGGCCCTCAGCGTGTTGCCATTTTTTATTATCCTCCTCCTGCTGTATTTTTTCTTTGCCCGTCAGGTGCGGGGAGCCGGCAAAAATGCTCTGACCTTCGGGAAAAGTCGGGCCCGTCTCTACGATGCCAGCGCCAAGAAGGTAACCTTTAAAGACGTGGCCGGCTGCGACGAGGCCAAGGAAGAAGTTTCAGAAATCGTCGACTTCCTCAGGGATCCGAAAAAATTCAATGAGATCGGCGGCCGTATCCCAAAGGGCTGTCTCATGGTTGGTCCTCCGGGAACGGGGAAAACCCTTCTGGCCAAGGCCGTCGCCGGGGAAGCCGAGGTCCCGTTTTTCAGCATCAGCGGTTCCGATTTTGTGGAAATGTTCGTCGGCGTCGGTGCTGCCCGCGTCCGAGACCTCTTCGAACAGGGAAGAAAAAATGCTCCCTGTATCATTTTCATCGACGAAATCGACGCCGTCGGTCGCCAGAGAGGGGCCGGATTGGGTGGCGGCAACGACGAGCGGGAGCAGACGCTAAATTCCATTCTCGTGGAAATGGACGGTTTTGACGGACGGGAAGGGGTCATTCTCGTGGCCGCGACGAACCGGCCGGATGTGCTGGACAGTGCCCTTCTCCGCCCGGGGCGTTTTGATAGGCAAATCGTCATCGATCTCCCCGACATTAATGGTCGGGAAGAAATTCTCCAAGTTCATGCGAAGAAAATCAAGCTTACCGGGGAAGTAGATTTGAAGATAATTGCCCGCAATACGCCGGGGTTTGCCGGAGCGGACCTGGAAAATCTACTCAACGAAGGGGCACTTCTGGCGGCGCGGCGTGGAAAAAAGCAGGTGGAACCAACTGATCTGGAAGAGGCCAGGGAAAAAGTTGCCTACGGTCGGGAGCGGAAAAAGCTCATGGACGACGATGATAAAAAAATCACCGCCTACCACGAAGCCGGCCATGCCATCGTCCAGGCCACCATCGACGACGGACTTCTTCCGGTGCACAAGGTGACGATCATCCCCCGGGGTCGCAGTCTTGGAAGCACCATGTTCATGCCCACCAAGGACATTTTGAACCACTCCCTCCGCCATGCGCTCAACCAAATTTGCTGTGCCATGGGGGGCCGAGTGGCCGAGGAATTGGTCCTCGGAGAAATTTCCAGCGGAGCCTCCTGCGATATTAAGTCGGCGACGCAATTGGCCCGTCGCATGGTCTGCGACTGGGGAATGAGTCCGCTGGGACCCATCGCCTTTGGAGAGAATGCCGACCATATTTTTCTCGGCAGGGACATTACCCGCAATCAAAATTACAGCGAAAGAACTGCCCAGCTCATCGACGGTGAGGTTTCCAACATTCTTACCGGACAGCACCGACGGGCCACGGAAATTTTAGAAAAAAGTCGGCCAACTCTGGAGGCAGTCGCCCAGGCGCTTCTAAGATACGAAACCCTGGAGGGCTCCGAAGTCTACGCGGCATTAAAGCGGGGCAATGGGAAAGCCATTTTTAGAAAATCAAAAAAATGCAACCCCGGGGAAGTGGTTTCTCCGGAGGCCGATAAAAAAATGTTATCTGACCCATCGGATGTGTCGTCGACCACCGAGAGTGCAGCCACGGTAGCGCAGGTTGGCGAAAACGCGGAGATCCCAACCGTAGGAGTGGAGCTGAAGGCACGCCGCCGATCCGGAGGATCCAATCCTTCGGGAAAAAGTAGCGATCGGTCGGAAATTTGAAAATTGCACTTCTTTTTCTGCCATGCCCGAAATCCGGTGATGACCATTGTGGTCCTTGAGTGAAGAAAAAATCAGGGAGTGTGGCGCTACTCTACGAATTTTTTTGCGCGTCTTTTCCGGCCGCCTGTGCTAAAATAATGCCGTGTTTTTTCGGAGGTGGTTAGTTCTCTTTGCCTTGCTGGGGGGTATCGGTCCTGTCCGGGGAGGCGATTCTGCGATCTGGGGAAATGTAAATTTTGCGAAAAAAATTTATGACCCTGGAACTTGCAGTTTGAATGGGAAGAAATTTTCCCTCCACCGGGAAAGTCCGGCCCGCTCCTCTGTCCCAAAGATGCTTCCGAAGGCGACGCCGGAATACGCAGCGAACGAACATTTTCCCGCTGCGGCTGTCGAAGAAGGAGAGGATGACCTGGCGGCGGATGTCGCTTCCACGGAATGCCGCGGGATGCCCGCGGCGGAGGCTCCGGCGAATGAAAGCAGGGGCGACCTTCCCAGGGAGATGGTGCGGGAATTTCTCCTGGATGCCGTTGACCAGAGCTGGCAGGTATCCACCGCCATCCGCGGGGACATTGACTTCGAGGATAGCGCGGTCGAAACTCCATTGGAGCGAAAATTGCGCTCCCTTTCCATCCCGAAAATTTGCTTCCAAGACATTCCCTTCCGCGACGCCGTGGACCTTCTTGGGGAACTTTCCGAGCGCTTCGACGCTGAAACGGAGAAGGAAAGTGGTGGCCAGCGTGGCATTAGCATCGTCATCCTGGATGCCCCTCCAGAGGAAGCGCGCGTCCACATGACCCTGAGGCAGATGTCTCTGGACAGGGTCCTCCAGCTGCTTGCCCAATCCGTCGGCTTTGACTGCGAGGCAGACGGAGACACGGTCGTTCTGAGTTCCATGGAAAAAAATCGCGGACGTCTGCGCACAAAATTTTTCCCCGTTCCGCGGGCGACGGTGCTGCGCATGGCCAGTCTGCGCCGGGCTCCGAGCGGACCCAAGGGAAAAGAAAACGGCGAGCAAATTGCCCGGGAAGAGCAGCTCATCGGAGAATTTTTACAAAATGCGGGGGTCGACTTCCAAGGCATCCCCGGGTCCGGACTCGCCTTCGACGGCAGTGGGCTCATCGTTACTCAAACGGCCCATAACCTCCGCCGCATCGGAAATATCCTTCGCCGCTACGCGGGGGCAAAGCAGGTGGAAATTGAGACCAAGTTCATCGAAGTGCAGCAGGGGGCGCTCGACGAATTGCAGTTCCGCTGGTCCTTCGCCAATGGCCGCGTGAAGGGTGCCAGCGGCCGGGATTCCAGGGACAGCATTCGCAACCTTTCCCAGGCATTTTCTGCCCAGAGCGGCTCGACGGGGGACGGAACGATCGTTTTTGGACCCAATGATTTTTCTCCGGAAATCACCCGCACCATCCCCATTTCTAACCAGCCACCGGCCATCCCCAACGGCGTCAACCTCGGCCATGGCTCCGTACCCATCATCGATGCCCTTGGAATTCTCAGTGGTGCCCAAGTCGGATTTTTACTCCGCGCTTTGGAACAGCATGCCGGATCGGACCTCATGAGTGCACCGAAGCTGACGGTGCTTTCGGGAAAAACTGCGGAAATTATTGTGGCCCAAGAATTCCGCTATCCGGAGGAGTACGACGCCATCCAGTCGTCCGTTGGAATCGGCTCCAGTACCAACGCATCCACCTCCGCGGGAGTCACAATTACCGCCGGAACGCCCCGAAACTTTAAAACCCGCAACATCGGCGTGGAAATGTCCGTGACTCCCATCGTTGAGGCGGACAACCGAATCAGTCTGCAATTGGCCCCATCGGTAACGGAATTTGAGGGTTTTGTCGAGTACGGCGGCTCTTCCATCGCCGTTTCCGGCGGTGCTACGGTTTCCATACCATCGGGATTTTTTCAGCCTATTTTTTCCACCCGCCGCATCCGGACGGAAGTTACCATCGACGACGGAGCTACGGTGGTCATGGGAGGACTCACCCGGGAAGAAATCAAGGAGGTTCGAGATAAAATTCCCCTGCTGGGCGACCTTCCCGTTCTTGGAAGACTTTTCCGCTCCAAGGGGCAAAGTTCCCAGAAGCGTAATCTCCTCATCTTCGTCACGGCGCGACTCTCGGATCCTGGAAAAGCGACCGCGGTTGAGGGGGCCATTGTCCGGGAAGGGCAGGACAATCCGTCGGAGCAGAGATGCAACAGAAGAAATTAGTGTCTGATTGGTTTTCTGAATTCGAGTATGGACAGCATCGACATTCATCCTAGCGTATTTTTTCTTTATTGATTATTGCGATCATCGTCCTAGTATTTGTGTAATTATACGAAGCTGCAAATAGGATATTCACATCGGAGAGGAAGATCATCTACTTTCGGTGTGCCGCCCGTTGTAAGGGCAATATGGCTCAGTAAATTATTTGGAATAATATCATTGCGAAAGTGATTTTGCTCGTCCTGTGAAAGTTTCCAATATCCCCTGGAAAAAGCTTTGGTCGTCCAATGTCCCACTCGGAAAAAGCATTCCCGCGATACCCCTCTAGAATCAATCGAGATGAGCTTCCCAGTTTTTAAATCAAAAAATCGGATTGGAGAATTCTGCCCCAGGACAATGTCGCCGATCACGAGGTTTTCTCCGAAAATTGCCCTGGGGTTAAACTCTTCTGGACTTAGGGCGGGGAGAAACCTAGGGATGTCGCCGTCCTCTTCGGCAAATAGCTGAGATGCCGGAAGGATATTGAGCGTCTCTAGCTGTTTGCTGTGATTCCATATGTCGGAAAAGAAGCGGTCGGAAGGTCGCGACTTAGATGAAATGTGCTCTTGAAATATTTGCCCATACTCGGCTTGTGCCCGTCCCCGCATGGCTCCATTTACGTTTCCATCCCTGGGAGCATTTGTTTCTATGGCGTAGAGGAAGTGGCCCAACTCGTGGGCCAAACTCACGACGGGAGGACATTCCATGGCAACGAAATCAACGGATCCGTTTGGCGCATCTTTTACCAGGAGCACCTCCCGGCAGCCAACGTGGTCGCCATGACCCCCGTGCGCCCGTTGAATGTTGATGGCACAGGTACCGGGACCGTAGTTCGGATAGATGGCACTCACGCCCCCATTGTCGAGGAAAATTACCCGATGGACGGCGTTTGGCCCCCTTCGTCCGCTTCTATTTATCGCACTTTTTCTGATAATGTGTCCGAGGACTTCTCTTCCGGCAGGAAGGTCGGCAAGAGCGACTAGCATTGCAATGTAACTTTCCTTACATGCGTCGGACATGTGCGGACGGCTGATTTCATTGAACGCGAACGTGGCATTTATATCCTCGGATGTAATGCCCGGAAGGACGCCGTTCGGAAAAATAAGAGGAAGGAGCACATCCCAGTGCCCGACTAAAATTTGGTCCCGTAAATCTTGGGTAGAGTCGGGGCTATTTTCGCAGGGGGAGCAATAGCTCCGGTGAATGACGTCCAATGTACAGCTCACAATGACCTTTTATACTTCCAGTTGTTTCAGTAAATTGCACAGCACAACGTGCTTGGATGTGTCGTTCCCTTCCCGCATGAGCTCCAGCTGCTCCAGCCATCGCAGCGTATCTTCCACGTCGGTGGCCTCTATTTCTAGCGGGACCGGTAAAATCCAAGCCCGTGACCAATCGTATTGCCCGCTACTATCCGCGCCGCCCAGGATGCCCCGCCACTTTAGCAGTAGCCCCGCGAGACATGCGCCAAATTCCATCGAAAAACCAAATACATTGCCGGCGTCGGTGGAGTACGCCGTGCAGTGTCGGCACAGGGAATGCAGCGAGTCGAGTAGGTCAGGAATTTTTTCACGGCTGTGTCGCCGGACTGTGTCCTCTGGAACTTTTCCGAGGAGCCGCTCGGCATGTTCGTCGACGGCCTGCATAAAATGTTCAAAATCGGACACAACGACGCGTTCCTGGCGTGGATAGCCTTCCGGATCGTCCATTCCACCGGAATTAGAAAGCAGTGAAACCCACACAATCGGAAGATATTACGGCAAAAAAATCGGCAAAGAAAATTTGTAAACTTTTTTGCCGTTTCACCGGACGCGGGACCTGGCCTTCCGGACTTGTATGCCCACGGGGCGAAGGCCTCTTGAGATACAAAGGCTAAAAACGATTTCGAAATTTCCACGGATCCGGAAACCGTGGGAAAAAGTTCACAGCCACACTTAAATTACTGCCAGTCAACTGTTTCACGCAATTTACGGGGATAGCAGCGGTTCCCTTCGCTGAAAACTTGACTCGGACAAAGTTTTTGGCAGAACTCCTTCGCAGGCATTGTGTAAGTTGATTTCGGCACTTTATCCAAAAAAGGATGTCAACAAATCACCTAGAAATTTTTATCTGCGGAGGGACTTGACATAGCTTTAAATTTAGGAAAATTTCGAGAATAGCCAATTGCAAATCGGGAAAAGACTAAGATTAAAATATGGATTCAATTTCTCCTTACAAGACCATTCGGGATTTGGCAAAAAGCTATGCCCGGAGGAATGAAGGCGACAGTGTTACGCTGGGAGAATTCTTGCAATCAATCAAGACGCACCTAGAAGGCAGCGGCGAAAATCAATCTTTTAAATTATCAAATTTCGAAATTCGGAAGATCGCTCGATACCTCCAGGGTTGGAATTTTTGTTGTCCTTTCATTGCCTTTTTTACCACGCAAAAAACAACGCTCAAAATCATCGACGATGTATTGCAAAAATTAAACCAAAAAGAACCCAGCGGCGATGGGGTGCATCCTACACAGATCTATGATTCGGAAAATGGAGGAAAACCAGATCGAATTTTCGAGGGAGGCGTCGGTCTAAATGATGCGGTAATTGCAGTGGGAAGCCAGCCCGCAGCGCAAACAGATCCGTCCGGTGAAAATTATGGGTTCACTGTGAGTACAAATGATCCGTCGGGAGAAATTGCACCGGATAGTATCCCTGGAAATGAAAAAGGCACACCTGATCCACGTAGGGAAAATGGGGGAGTTGCCGCGCCATTAGATGAGATAGACACACCTATTCCAGTGAAAAAAGATGAACCAGCTGCTACGCCTGAAAAAGAAATAAAAGTACAAGACTCACTGGCGATGAGCGGGTCAACCGTTGCTGCCGTGGAGACGCAACATCCTTTCCCGTGTGATTTCAAAGAAGCTGCGGAAAAATTTGAAGCGATGAAGGTAAAGTATGATAAAATGGAGGACTTATCATCTTTTTTCGCTGTTCCACTCGAAAACATGCTAAGTTTGAAAATTGATAATATGTTTTTTTGGGGAAGAGTGAGTCTCCTTGCCGTTCAGAAAAAGAATGAAGCAAGTGACGAATTGCTAAATGACATGGTCGACCTGCTCGTTTCCCTGCCGGAAGGAAACTTTCTTGACGCTATTATGAGTATTAATGGCGGCGTCAATGGGGTGAATTTGTTCGCGCTTATGGCATTAAATAACACAAGCTACTTTACGAAAATTGCAGATATTATTATGGGATTTTCCGTGGTAAATAAAATGAAAATTCTTTTGCAGTCTGGGAAAAACTTCATCTTCTTAGGAAGAATATTGGAGAGTAAAAACACTATTGTGCAGCGGGGAATACAAAAATTCATTGAATCTCTTCCTAGTGAGAAACAGGTAGTTTTACTTTCCACGAAATATGGAATACATACGAATCTTGCTGGATTTGTAGTGGCGGAATGCAGCAACGACGCTAAAGAGTGGGTTATTGATCTCATTTGCGCGATTGGAAGCCCGCAATATGATAGCATTTTGTCCTCCAAGACAAAATTTTTAGACCATCAAATGATTGCATCAGTCTATGGGCGTAAGGTTAATACTAGGACAAACGAACGAGAATTCGAGGAGGAACTGAAAAAGGATGTGAATTTTTGCTTTCCGGCAACCGTTGAAATTTACTGCAGTGATAAAGAATTAAGAAATAAATTTTGGGAATCAATTCCAAAAGAGCAGCGATGTCTTGAAAAAATAAATGCGTGCAAGCAAATTGTTGCGCTGGAAGGCCGCGATTCCCTATTGACAACATCCAGCACGTTCAATGCAGATACAAGAAGAGAAGCAATAGAAAGGGCAAAAAAGCACATCAAAAATGAAGAAAATTCAGCTACACAGATCTCTCTAGAGAAAGATGCAGCATTAGAATGAAAAACTGATTTGGTCCAGGCGGTCGCGTAGCTGCATGGTCAGCTCCTCCGGTTCTAGAGGAATCGTCATTGCAAAGCGGATACGGCGATCCACCTCATCCCAGGGAACGGTGAAAATGCCATGGACTTCCATTAGCCACGCACAGAAGTCTTCTCCGGAAGAAAATGTGACCTCTCCCGCCCGGACCGGGGCGCGGGTATAGGAATAGAAGGGATGGTGATTTTTGGCAAAGGAAAAACCTTTGAGCGCCAGTACGGACTCCACCGCCTCCATGCGCCGGCGCATTCGCCCCATGGCACCGCGGCAATGGGCATCGTCGGCGAGGGCAACCGCGGCTCCATGCTGGATAGGAAGAAACTGTCCGGAGTCGCAATTTTCTTTGATGCGCCGGTAGGCTGCAACCAATTTTCGCTGGCCGCAGACCCAACCGATGCGCCACCCCGTCATAGCGTGAGCCTTGGAGCAGGAATGGAGCTCCAGGGTCAGATCCATGGCTCCGGGAACCTGGAGGGCCGAGCGTGGTGGGCAATTTTCGTCCCAGAGTCCCGCATAGGCGGCGTCGTGGAGGAGAATGAGGAAATTTTTTCGGCAAAATTCCACGGCTTCCCTAAAAAACTCCAGCGAAGCACAGGCCCCGGTCGGATTGTTTGGGTAATTGAGGTGCAACATTTTGGCCCGGCAAAGAACCGAAGCCGGAATGGCGGTGAGGTCTGGAAAATAACCATTTTTTTCATGGAGAGGAAGGGGAAAAATTTCCGCTCCCAGGTAGCGGGCGAAGTTCGGTAAAATGGGATAGCCCGGGACGGTCGTGAGGAGCACGTCGCCCGGGTTGAGGTGGGCCAGAGCCGCATAGGTGAGGGCATTTTTGGACCCCATGGAGGGAAGCAGCTCCACTTCCGGTTCCACGGAGACGTCGAAAACCCGATCCATGTAATGGGAAGCTGCCTCCATGAAGGACATGCAGCCACAGTCGGCGTAGAAATGATTGCCTCCGATTGCCGCGGAAGTCCGCATTTCCTCAATGGCTGCCGGGGACGGGGTTTCCCGGGGCCGACCGATGCTAAAATCCAGGGGTTTCCTATGCGGATGAAGCCGCCGTTCCCGCCGCTGGAGTTCCTGAATGTGGGAAAATTTATAGATTTCAAAATGTTCAAAGCCAGAACCCCCGATGCGGGCGGCAAAAGGCAAATTGCTAATCATCGGCGGCTTCTAGGCTTGGAGAATCGTTTCCGCAAGCATCTTACCCGGTGATGCGTAGCGGGCCAACGGCTCCGGAGACCTAAAAACCGCGGGATTCCCCTATTGACAGCAATCGGAGAGGCGAATCAGCATGTTTCCCATGGGACACATGAATTCTTTGGAGTTGAAGAGCATTGAGGTGGCAAGCACCCCTTTCACGGGTGTTTTTTTGCTGCGTAGTATTTCCCGAAGAACCGCCAAGAATGGTAGACCTTTCCTCGCCGTGGAGGTCTGTGACCGCTACGGGACTTTCACGTTCAACGTATTCGATGATAGCGAAATGTTCAGCCTCCTCCAAAATTCTGCCACGGGGACATGCCTGCAAATTGAGGGCCTCACGGAAATCTTCAATGATCGATTTAGTCCGCGGGTACAACGCGCGCGACGGCTTTCCCAGAAGGAAGTTCGGGACCAAGGTTTTGACAGGGATCTCTACGACGGTCCCAGGGAGTCTGTCGACGCCATGAAGATGGAGTTGGACGGATACATTCAGCGCATCGGCAATGAAAAGCTCCGGCAGACCGTTCGGCAGGCGCTGGCGGACGTGGGGGACATTTTTTTCACCAACACGGCGGCGGTTTCTATGCACCATGCCTACCGCTGCGGACTCCTGGAGCACTCCCTCCACGTGACCCGGGCAGGCATTGCCTTGCTTCCCTCCTATGCCTTTATCAATGCGGATTTGGCCATCTCCGGCATGATTCTTCACGACATAGGGAAGGCCTGGGAATACTGCGGTGACGGCGCCTATGAAAGGACCCGCATGGGACTTTTGGAAGGTCACGTGGTGCTCGGGTACCGCATCGTGCGGCGGGCGGCCCTGGCCTCCGGCCTCGGGGAGGACTTGCTTTTGCAGCTGGAGCATATCGTTCTTAGCCACCAGGGACTGCCGGAGTACGGTGCCGCGGTGTTGCCTTCTTCTCCGGAGGGTGTTTTCGTGGCCCTCGTAGATAATTTGGACGCGAAGATGGCCATGGTGGAGCGGGCACTGGGCACAACGCCATCCAACCAGGAGTTCAGTGAAAGAATTCCTGGACTAGAAAATGCCAGAGTTTTTGTGAAGGGGGATTGATGTCTCCGGAAAAATTTTGGGGAGCTAACGGTCGGCGTCGGAAGGACGTCCCCTGTGACAGGATGAAGAAAAGGGCGTGCCCACTTCGAGTCAAAGGTACGGCGGTCTCGCTGAAAAGGCTTTCAAGGGAATTGCTACTCCACCGGGTCCACGGCCGCGAAGCGCTTCCTGGCGCGTTCGTAGTCCACGGCCAGCATGCCGTAAATTTTGACGTCCTTGAACTGTCCGTCCTTCCAATGACCCTCTCTCCAACAGCCTTCCAGCTGGAAACCGACCTTCTCCGAGACCCGCTGCGATGCCTTGTTTGCTACCATGTGAGTCAATTCCAGACGGTGCAATTTTAGGGTATCAAAGCAGTACTGGGCAACCCTCCATGTGGCCTCCGTCATGAGTCCGCGGCCCCAATAATTCTTTGCCATCCAATAGCCGATCTCCCCCTTGCGGTTATAACTATCCAGCGTTAGACAGATAACCCCAATGAGCCGACCCGATTCCTTATCCACCAGGGCCCAGTAGCCGCACTGTTCCGGGGTGGCGCTCAGTACGTTATTCAACCAAGAGCGAACTTGTTCCCTGCAAATTGGATAGCCAAAATGCAGGAGAAATTCTGTCACCTTTCGTTCGCTCATAAATTCGACGATACTATCTTCGTCGCTGGTTTCCAAGGGCCGCAACTGCAAACGTGTGCTTTCCAAAACTTGGTGCTGTGACATGAAGAGATCTCATAGGAGAAATTCAACAAATGCGCAAGCTCATTTATCTTTCACGCGATTCCCACTTTGGCATGGACTTTCGCCATGGCCCACCCCACTCCGGATGCCGTGAAAAATTTTCCGCTAATTATCGTTGCTGGACCAACGGGAGTCGGAAAGTCCGCCCTGGCTCTTTCCTTGGCGGAAAAATTAGGTGCTGAGATTCTGTGCTGCGATTCGGTCCAAGTATATCGAGGCATGGACATTGGAACGGCGAAGGTGACTGCGGAGGAAAGGGGCCGGGTACGACACCATGGCCTTGACCTGGTGGAGCCGGACCAATGCTTTGATGTGGAACAATTTTCCCGCCATGCCATTGAAGTTGTCGGCGCTACTAGAGGTCCATTGGTTGTCGTCGGAGGAAGTGGATTTTACCTGCAAGTTTTTTGTGGACCCACCACGGACGGCTTGACCATTTCTCCGTCCACGCGGAGTCGCGTGGAAAGTATTTTCCAGGGCAGAGGGTTGGCGGGGCTTCTTGAGGAACTGGATCGCCGTAGCGGCTGCCGGGAAACAGCCATAGACCGCTGTAACCCCCGCCGCGTTCTGAGGGCCCTGGAACGCTGCGTCGAATCGGGACAGTCGCTGGAAGCTATTCGTGCGAAATTTTCAAAAATGTCCGGTCCCTTCGATGGGCTGCGAAAGTTTACCGTTCTCCTAGAGGACTCCGGTACGACCTACGAAGAACACCTGCGGACCCGCCTCCGATCTATGCTGGAAGGTGGACTTATTGGAGAAACGGAGTGCCTGCGCCGGAAAAATTTCGAACGCAACCCGTCCGCCTGCTGTGCCGTCGGTTACCGGCAGGTACTCGCATATTTGGATGGAAAAATTTCCTCCGAAGAGCTGCCGGAGCAAATTTTTGCCCGCACGAAAAATCTCATTCGTCGGCAGAGGAGCTGGTTCCGACACCGACTTCCATTCAACGTCGCCCTAGCCGCCGGGACGGGTGCGGCTGAAAAGGCACTAAAATTTTTCAACTTCTAGCCGAGGTGCTGGGGGAAAAGAGCCGCCGGTGTTCGGAGTCGACTCGGCAAGTGGGAGAGTTTTAGTGCCGTCGACAGCGGGAACCAACGGCGATTCACCGACCAGCTCCCCGGGGATTTCGGATTCCGGGCTGGCGACATCCTCCTCTTCCGGTGCCCTCTTTCCGCCGTCTTCCTTCCGGGCGGGGAGGCAGGGGGGAGTCAACAGGGTACCGTCCTCAAATTCGGTGACATAGCCTTCGCGGATGAGCCAGGTGAGCGACCTGAGCGCCGCCTCCTGTTTCGCACCAAGTCCCAATTTTGCACTGAGATCCAGCAGAGAAATCATGGGATTTTTTTCAATGGCGGTAATGATCAGTTCCAATTCCGGCACCAAAACAGTGTCTGCTTCCCGGAACTTTCGCGCAACGGCCGCCACGTAGGAAATGCCCTTTTTCCCCCGACGATAGACGTGCAAATGATTCTTTTTAAATTTATTACGCATGGCATTGGCCGTATCCAGAGGAAATTTTATCTGCCTCTGCAATTGGTATTCCACCGGACGGCGGATGCCAGTGTCCCGGATATTTGCCAGGGAAATCCCCGGCACACGAACGGAAGTAGATTCTCCGATGAACTGACGCCGATGTTCCTCCAGATAGGCGCGCACTCCTTCCAGGGAATGAAACTTCGGCCGGCCTTCCGCCTCTGCGGAGGACCCCGGGATCGTTTTTTCGGAGGACTGGGAACTCTCTCCGGCAACCACTTCTCCACAACCGGCTGCGACCGGAGATCCGTCCTCCTCCGCGCCCGTCGTCACCTTCCAATCTTTCTCATCCCGGAGCCGGTAGGTCACCCTCCGCTTCATCGCTTCGAGCCAGGCGGCGATGTCCTCCGCTTCCTTGGTAAATTCCAACCGTGTGCAGTAGTGATCAAATGACACATTGTTTACGTACCGCAGGTAATGCTCTCCTAGAAGTTCCTTGTAGCTATGGTGATTTGGCGCGGCAATTAGCCTTTTAGTAAATGGGCAACGGGCAATTTGTTGGAAAATTCCCCGGGGTGCTTTGCAGATTTCCTCTTCTTCGGTAAATATTTTCCCAAGATGTTCTTGAAGTAAGTAATGCAAAGCTTCTTCCCCGCTGGAAAAAGGAATGTTATCGAAGATATTTTTGTAAAATTTTGTTTCAGATTCGGCATTTTTTCGCAGTACAAAGACAAACCGTTCCGGTTTGGCGAGAAAGGTTTGAACCACGCGGAAAACTTCGTAGGTCTTCCCGGATTTGCGGATCATCTCCGCTACCGGCTGAAAGGCTTCGTCGTCGGCGTAGAAGGTTACGGTAAAATCGCCTTTGTTCTCCGCAAAGTGGTCTCCGTGGAAGTTCCTGGGGGCGCGGGGAAATCTCCCCCGGCCGGCCGCCGGCCGCCGCTCCCCACGGAATGCTTGACCGCCACGGTCCCCGGAAAATTTTCCACTTCCCGGAGGTCCGGAGAACTGCCGTCCGCGGGACCGGGGAAAATTTTTCTGGCGGCATTCCTGTTCATCGGACGTTCGAACGTCTCCGCTTTCTCCTGTCCAAGCGACACCAAATGTCAACCCCGAAAGTGCCCTCCGAAGGTCGTCTTTCCCCTGGAAACTTCCGTCGTCGCTACCACCCATGGAGGGCGGATAAGTATCCTTTTTTTTCCCTATGGCGAGCAAGAATTTTGGAAATTTCCAGATACTTTTTGCTTGCTTTTTTCCCTCTCCTGCGGAGCGTTAGAAAAGTGCTCAGGTGGTGGAATTGGTAGACACACACGTTTAAGGGGCGTGTGCCGAAGGGCGTATGGGTTCGAGTCCCATCTTGAGCACCGGTTTTTGACGAAGTAGGTGAGGGCTACGTCGGGTGGTTTTTCCGGCTTTCCCGGTGAGAAAGTAAAACTTTTTCCCATAGTTTTTCCATAAAAGTCTCGCTGCGTCGCCGTTTGGAGGTTAAAATGTTTCCATGTCTGCCGTCGGTGATGTGGGAAGCAAACATGTCGTACTTCAGGACCTGCCCCAGTTTGACGCGGAGGCGAGGCCGGATGAAGCAGGCATTCAGATAACTGGATATTTCCATGACTTCAACGTGATAGAAGGCGATACTTCCCCAGTGATTCTCGTTGGCAGCTTTTCCACCGAAATGTCAACGAACTACCCGCCCGGACCCGTCGAACCTCTGAATGCGGGCGACTACGGCCAGGTCATCGATGCCGAGATTTTCTGCTGCTCCGTCGCGCAGTTCGCGGAGGTGGGCATTGGAGGGTCGCCGGACACCGGCGGAAATCTTCATGGGGCCTTGGAGCGAGCCATCGATTCCCTGGAGCGGGCGGCGGAGGTGATGAATGCGGCCGTTGGGGTGGATCAGGGTGCCGCCGAAGTCCTCATCGACTCCCTGGAGCGGCATGCCGAGGGGCTACTTGCTGCGTCCGAGCGTTCCATTGACTCCCGGGAAGGGGAGCTGGCCCAGGATATCACAGAGGCAATGAAAGCGTGCAAGGCGCTACCTAGGAAAGAAAAAAAAATGGCTCTTCGCCTCTGCGGAAACCTGCTTGCCAGCCTATTCGCACTTCTCAATTTGAAGGATGACCCATTTCTATTGGAACACCAGTGGAAGGGCGGATTGGCATTTTTCCAGGTAGACCCGGCAACGGACGCTCGGGCAAGACCCAAGGCGCCCCGCATTTTGGACACGAAGGAACGCGTGGAAAAATTTTGCAAGCTAAGGGACGAACGCCTCGAAGCAGAAAAAGCCGATGAAAAGATGCCGGTGGCCCGCCGGGCTGAAGCGCAGAATTCCGGAGCGACACGGAAAAACACCTAAAACATTGAAGAAAAGGCCCGGTGCGAGCGAAGGGACTCGAACCCTCGACATCCACCTTGGCAAGGTGGCACTCTACCAACTGAGCTACGCTCGCAACGGCCGCAATTTGAAAACTTCACCGGTGCTGTCAAGGATTTGCCGATGGGCCAGTGGGGATTTTCCTGGGATTTGGGAAAATTTTACCAATTAGCATTGCTTCCTGTCGGCGGTGTTCCTAAACTTCGTCCCATGGGCGGCAGATTTAGAGCGGTTGCATCCTGGGGTTCCGTTGTTTTCGCGTTGCTGTTTTTTTTCGCGGTAGGTTGCGCGAAAAAGAAGGAACCGGCTGCGAAAATCTCCAGGGGATCTGCGACGCGGCGGGTATTTGGTGCGGCGGATGCCACACTGGCCCAGGGAAGAGACCTCCATCCGTGGCGCATTTCCGAAAACATTGGAATCTTCGAACGGGATAGAAAGCGCCTGGAGCCTTGAGAATGTCCCTCCCCAGAAATCCGAAGGAGCCCCGCGCAAGGACTCCTGACTAGGAGGGAAAATTCGGTAATTTTTCCGGTGCCGGAGGTTCTTCCGGGGGAGGCGTCAGAGGAATGCGATTGTCCGTGCGCACGACGAGGACGGGCTCCTTGGTTTTGACCCAGATGGATTGGGCGCGCAGCGTCTTTGCCGGGACGATCTCGCAGACGTCGGTGACAGTTTTTACCGGATCCCGGGCGCCCTTTTTGGAGTGATTGAATTCGTAGGCGGCGCGGAACAGATGGGTCCCAATTTCCATTGGACTTTGGCTTTCGGAAATTTGCAGTACCCATCCGACGAAAAGATCCTCCTTCAGCTTGCCTTCCGGGTCGGAAACCAAGATAACAAATTGCTTTTTCTCGGGCGAGAGCCCCGCGGGCTCCACCCCATCCCCATCCTTGGAAACTTCTATTTCCAAATCATCGAGGATCTGCGTAATAATTTCAAGCTCCACGTCATTACGCTGCAGCACCTTACGAACCAAATCAATTTCGACCTTCGCCATCTCCGGGGATTCTCAAATGTGCCCAGGAATTTTCAATTTCTTTTTTAGGAAAGGTGCACCTTTTGGAACTTTTCCGCCCTTCAAAAGGGTCTTTGGGTGTGAGGTATCTGCTTTTTTGTACCTTTTTTCGGCGGGGTAGCTCCGGCATTTCCGGCGATTGGGCAAAACTCTAATCATGGTCCACCGCGTGGCGGAATCCGACGTTCCCCGACGGGAAGGAAAATTTTTTCGAGGACGGAGAAAAGGATTGCTTTATGAAAATTTTTGTCAAACATGAACGTAAGATGAAAATTGCATTGTCTGCTTCCAGACACCCTTGGAGGTGAGATATAGTCGAGGAAACTTTCATGGACAATCAGTCTATGCCGAATGAGGGCATGCAAAAACTTTACGATTCCAAATTTAGATTTTCGATGCTTGGGGCGACACTGGCTATTGGTGGTGTCTTCGGAATATGCAGCTCAATGTTATTCCTTTTGGGTGTCGTTACGGTGGCAGGCCTTACCGTTGCTCCGCTGGTCCCCATTATCGTTGCGAGCCTTTCCCTGTGCGCCGAAATTGGAGGCGTCGTTATTTTGTGGATGCAGCGTAGGAGTACTCTTGGCGAATTCGCAGAATTTGCGAATCAGAGAATCCAAACTTTGCCTCCAGTAAATCACGGAGACAGCGCCGCATTAAATGAATTGAGAACAGCGAATAAGAAAGCGGTATCCGATAATAAAATTCTCAATTTCCAAATTAGTCATTACGAACTTTGCGTCAAAACTAAATCAGCCATAGCGGGTGTTGAAGAGTTTTGCAGAGATTACGACAATGGAAGTCCAAAAAAATCGGAAGATTTAAAAATTTTAACAGTGAGTGTAGCCCTTGCGTTAGATAATCTATCCAGTGCCGTTGATGGAAATGACAACCAATTAACTGGAGGGGAAAAAGACGCTATTTTAACGCCAATTAGGCAGGCCGCTGCCAGGCTTATTTGTCACAATGGAGGCGACATTGATCCTAATGCGAAACCTGAGTGGGGTGTATGCGGCGAGAAAGTTTATAGGCTTGGTAGTAACTGGCAGTGCCAGCTATGCTGTGCTAACATCTTGAACGGAAAAGATGGTGCCATGCTGAAATTTATGAATTCTCTGGAAGCGATAATGAAGTTTTTTGACTCCAGCGAATCCGCCGATCTATCTATTCCATTACCTCTTTTTATGAATTTATTCAGTTGTTTCCCGGCCGAGGTGGATGACATCAAATATAAAGCTGCCAAAACGATTAACATCCAGGAACCTGGCGAAAAATTAGCGAAGCTTCTTAGCGAAATTAAAAGTAAAAACCAAAAAGAAATTTCCCAAAAATTTACAGCTTACCAATCAAATTTTTTGTTGTTTGTTGGTGCGTTTCCTGATTTTCAGGTTGTAAAAAATGGAGCTTTACAAAGAGCAATCACAAAAGTAAGCGCAGATGTAGAAACATTAGTAGACTGTAATTTCCCAGTATTAACACAGAATTCTGAACGCGATTGGTCCATTCTCGTAAAAAGCAATGAATTTATCGCCAAGAAAGACAAATTATCTATAGCAGTAGAAGATGTGAAAAAATCCGAAGCGGCGATTTGGGAACTTCTAACTCAAGCGGAACCGCCGGCACCGGAACAGCCACCGGAGCAAGACGACACCTGATAGTGTTCGAAGGGCCAAACGCTGCATTCTCAGGATCAGAAATACGGGTATGGGATCATTAGACCTCTTGCAAAAATATCACCCCCTCCTCAAGCCGCATGGACAAAAGAATCGACGTCCGTTTTTAGGACGTTTTTCAAAAGTTCTGCGACGCTACTCATTTGCCTTTTCAGG
>JAITOA010000026.1 GCA_031290195.1 Puniceicoccales bacterium
TCCAAAGCCTTCCCAAGAATTTCCGATGGATTTTTAAACGCCCCTATCCCAACGGCGGTCAAATGCAGATCCATGCCCGTCGCCGCTGCCAATTGTCCCAGCGCCCGATATTGGGTGACAAGAAGGATTTCACAGAGATTTTTATGGGCAGCAATTTTTGGTGACCGGACCCGCCAGTCCACCTCCTGTTGGGCAAAGGACGCGGCGGAGCTGAACACCTGTAACTGATCCGTCCCAGATTCTTCGCAGCGTACCCACTGGCAGAGGATTCCCAGATCACCGGCACCCGTCGCAATGTGTTCACGGAGAATTCGTAGGTGCTGGATGTTTCCGATTACCCAGGGACGGAAGTGACCATTTTTATGGAGCCCCTGGGCCCTGGCTTGCTCCAGGTCCCATTGGTAGGCTTCCGGTTCCGGACACGGATAGAGATCTAGAATGGAGACACCTCCAATGCGACACTCCCGAAGAAGTGGCTCGATGGCATCCGGCAACGTTCCCTGCAAATAGGCCACGTAGCGTTCGGCTGCCCCGGCGAGGGCCGTCAGAGCAATCCCAGGCCCCTGGGCATTATCTTTCGTCCACTCGGGAAGAGAATCTACAGTTTCGGCTCTGGCAGATTCCAACCCATTAAACCGACTGGCCACCTGGACGATGGGAGGTTTCCCATTGCTGCTGGGAAAATGCTGGAGGCTTTCGGCGGGGAGACCATTCACAACGGTCACGTGCGGTTTGCCTCCGTTGGAATGTTTTTCCAACCCGGCGAAGGCCTTTGCTGGAAAACAACGTAGAGAGAGGTCGCCGGAGGCGACGATGCGCCCGGCAGCATCCATTAGTTCTTCATAGTCGGTTAATTTTTTCCGGTGAACGATTTTCTGCCCGGAATTCACGGATTTTTCTTCACCTTTGATTCCCGCGTCCATGAGAATTTTCCCGACGATGCTCCGGAAGCGCCGTGAAAGTTCCTCTTTTTCTCCGTGCGGGTTATTGGCCCAAAGTCGCATGGTTTCTCGGCTAACTCTGGGAGATGGGGCCATTTTGTGTCGCAGACTATCCACCAATTTTAGATGGGCAGAAGAATAATTTGGGGATTTCAAAAATGTGATAAGCTCCTTTTGGCAGGGATCCTCCGGACGTGACGTAGAAATTTCCAGGCGTGGGGCTGAGGTGGATCTCTTTTCTGCGGCCTCTCCGGAAGTTGTGCCCAGCGTAAGAGCGCAGACAACGACTGTCTCTAAAAAGTAACGCCAAAATTTCCCCGCAAGGAAATTGGAAATAAATTTTATTCCCGACCTAGGGACTCCAAAGAACGTACCCCTCGGCCCATCCACAGCGAAGCGGCCATCCGAAAGTTTATCTACCATGCTTTGAAGCTTTTACCTTTTTTGAAACCGAAGGCAATAAAAAGGCAAAAATTTCTAAATTTAGCCCACTTATCGGAGTAAATACTTTTTTAGAATTTTTTTCGCAACGGGGGCTGCGTCGCTTCCACCGCCGTAGGAACGACCTTCAAAGGGCTCTCGCAGCATAACGGTGACGGCCACCTCCGGAGCGTTGGCCGGGGCAAAGGCGGTAAACCATGCGATGTGGCTGCTTCGATGACCATCCCTAACCTGCGCCGTTCCCGTTTTTCCTGCAATTGGGATTCCCTCCATGTGACAGAGATGGCCAGAGCCGTATTCCACACATCCACGCATTCCTTCCAAAAGGGCTCCATAGTTTTCGTCGGTGAGACCCAGCGGCTTTAATTTCACTCCAAAACAAGCATTTTTTTTTAAAATAGTCAGCGGCGTTCGCTCCCTCCGCATGGCAAGGGATGCCGTAAAGGCGTTGATCTGCAGGGGAGTTACCAGCAGATAGCCCTGACCAATGGCTAAATTTGCCGTATCCCCGTCCATCCAGCGGCTGAAATTGCGGGATTTTTTCCACTGCGGGGAGGGAACGAGGGAGCGGTTTGTTTCATGGGTGAGTTCAATGCCGGTGGGGGATCCGAAGCCAAAACGGCGAATTTCATCGAGGAAATCCTTCAGTGGAATGGAAAAAATATTATCAATGACGAAGCTATTGCAGCTTTTAGCCACGGCAAGGGTGAAGGGGATTTTTCCACTTTCCCGGTGATTGTGACAGCGAATAATTCGGCTGCCTACGCGAGTACTGCCATTGCAATCGTGCTCTGTGTGGCCATCGACAACTCCGAAGCGTAGCAGAGATTCCAGAGAAACAAGTTTGAAGACGGAACCGGGAGGATAGAGTCCTTGGAGTGCCTGATTGATCCAGGCTCCCGAGGCTGTGAGATCCTCGTAGGTTTTTTGTAAGATTCTGGGAGTGAGAATGTTGAGATCGTAGGAGGGGGAATTAGCCAACGCCAACACTTCACCGGTCCGCACATCCGTGAGAACGGCACAGCCCATTTCATCGCCGAGAGCCTCCTCGGCTGTGCGCTGCAATTCCAGATCGATGGAAAGGGTAACATCTTGGCCCTTAATCGGTTCGCGTGTTTTTAGGATCTTTCGTCTCAGGCCAGAGGGGTCTACCAATAAAATTTTTTCGCCGTTGCTTCCCCGCAGCAACTTGTCCAGAGCCTCTTCTACTCCGGACCGACCCGTGGTGGCTCGTTCGCTGAACGTGCGAACACTTTTTTCTCTAGGAGTGCAGTCGACTGCATTTGCAGCCGGTGCTGCGTAGCCGATGCTGTGCGCGGCAACCTTTCCGTAGGGATATATCCGGGCCGTCTGAGTTTCGACCTGCAGGGGGCCATCCGGGAGAAGTCTTTCTACCAGTCGGGCAAAGTCATTCTGGGATAAATCAAAGACAAGGGGAAATGGGAGTAGTGGCGACTGAGAAAAATGAAGGTCGACGGCCCGAAGATTCAGAACAACTGGATGAGAAAGAAACGGCAACAGGGTTTCCAAGTGCCTTTCCAAGACGTCCATTCGGCCCAAGGAGCGTTCCCTCTCCGGATCAATGGGCAATCCGAGGCCGCGCAGTTCCCGAACCCGATGCCGGTAGGCGTCGGCGAATTCTCCGCGCAATTCCTGCAGGTAAGCTACGAGGGTAAAACGGGGCCGATTACCCGCAAGGAGGATGCCATTGCGGTCATAGATGTTACCCCGGGCTGCCGGCTGAAGAATGCGGCGATGACTTTGCCGCTGCCCCATGGCGTTGAATTTCCGGTGTTGGATCACCTGCCGGAAAAAAATGCCACTGCCGAGATAGCAAAAAATAGCGACGAGAAACCACTGTAGTACCGCCATCCGCCGCTGCAGGCGGGATTTGCTAGCGGAAAACCTCTCCACACGCAGGAAGGAAAGCAAGAAAGCCCCTTCCTGTCAAACGGAGCCGAAGCCAATATTTCAGCTCACCGATTTTTCGAAGAGATCTCCGAGGGTACCGAATTCGTTGGAAGAATCGTTGTTCTTCAATTCATTAATTTCGTTTTGAAGCTCGCTGGCATCATAGTCTAATGCTTTTATGGAAAGCGCAATGCGCTCATTTTCCCCATCAATTTTAATGACGCGAGCGCTGACCTCCTCATCGACCTTAAGCATGTCACGAATCTTCTCCACCCGCTCTTCGCGGATCTGGCCAATATGAATGAACCCGTCGATATCCTGGGTTAGCTTGAGGAATGCACCAAAATTGGTCAATTTGACAATTTTGCCGCGAACCACATCGCCAACGCGGAAGTGGTCGTGGATATGTCCCCACGGATTTTCTAGCAATTGTTTAATGCCCAAAGCAATGCGATGTCCGTCCGCATCGGAGGAAAGAACGACTGCCTCCACGATATCTCCCACCTTAAAGACTTCTTCCGGAGATTTCAATTTGCGTGTCCAGGAGATATCCGAGACGTGGACCATGCCGTGGACTCCCTGCTCCATTTCCACGAATGCCCCGTAGCTAGTTAGACTTTGAATAGGTCCTCTAACGATGGCACCAACGGGATATTTGCTGGCAATTTGCTCCCAGGGATTTTCCTCCAACTGCCTCAAGCCGAGGGCAATTTTTTGCTCCTCCTTTTGAATCCCAATGACGACGGCCTCGACTTCCTGGCCAATTTTGAGCACATCCGAAGGCTTGGCGATTTTTCTAGTCCAGGAAATTTCCGTCACATGGACGAGGCCCTCCACTCCATCCTCCAGTTCCACAAAGGCACCGTAGGGGACGAGGTTGACAACCTTGCCCTTGACGCAGGCACCGATGGGGTAGCGCTGTTCGATGTTATCCCACGGATTTTGGGTAGTTTGCTTGAGCCCGAGGGAAATGCGCTCTTTTTCCCGATCGATGTCGATTACCATTACATTGAGCTCTTCTCCAACTCGGAGTACCTGACTTGGGTGAGTGATCCTACCCCAGCTCATGTCCGTCACGTGGAGCAATCCATCGGCGCCGTCAAGGTCGACGAAGGCGCCGTACTCCGTGATATTCTTCACGAAACCGTGAACGATGTCTCCCACTTTAAGCTCTTCGAAGAGCTGTTTGGATTTCCGCCAGCGCTCCTCTTCGAGCAATTCCCTCCGTGAAAGGACAATGTTTCTCCGCTCGTAGTTAATTTTAACGATTTTAAAATCATAGGTCCTGCCGAGGAACTGCTCCACGTTTTTGACCGGCTTAAGGTCCAACTGGGAAGAGGGCAAAAATGCGTCCACCCCGATGCTGACGAGCAGTCCACCGCGGGTTTTCCCCTTAATTTTACCCTGAACAATGCCACCTTCCTCCGTTGTTGAAGCAATGCGTTCCCAATTTTTCTGCTGCTGAGCTTTATCGTAGCAAATGACGGGGCTTCCGTTGATATCCTCCAATTTTTCAAGAAATACGTCAATTTCTTGGCCCGGTTGCACTTCGCTGGGATCATCGAATTCGGAAAGGCGAACCTTGCCCTCCGACTTAGCCCCAATATCCACGGAAACCTCATTCTGCTGAATTTTGGTAACAATGCCCCTAACAATTTGACCTGGATCAAGGCGCGCAATGGCGCTCCCAGCCAGGAGTTCTTCCATGATATGTTTCATCGTAAATGCCTTCGTACGGGACGAAGGGCTAGAAGTTATAAGCCCGGAACCGCCCAGACTCCTGCGCCATCTTGAAAATTTCCCGCTCTAGCGCAAGGTTTTTCCATCGAATTTATTGGCATTTCCCCCGGTGAACGACATTCCTCTTGTCGAAGCAAATCCCACTGACGGCATAGCAGGCAATTACAAAAATGACCCATCAAGAGACCCCGATGGAAAAAGTTCTTTTTTCTCGACTACAGAGAGACTTAAGCGTTAGCAAGTATTTATGGAAATACAACTAACGCTTCCAAAAATATTCAAGCGGATTTGCTCATTTTGCGAG
>JAITOA010000014.1 GCA_031290195.1 Puniceicoccales bacterium
CAAAATGAGCAAATCCGCTTGAATATTTTTGGAAGCGTTAGTTGTATTTCCATAAATACTTGCTAACGCTTAAGTCTCTCTGTAGTCGAGAAAAAAGAACTTTTTCCATCGGGGTAACAATTACCAAATTTCCCTCCTCGACTCTAATGTGAACGGACCTTGCCCGCACGCCGCTATCCCGTTGAATTCTGTGGGCTCTCCTCTGGATTTGTTGCCGTGCGTTGTCGAGAGGATTCAAAGATTCTCGGGCCAGGGACGCCATGCTTCTCATCCTCTGCAATTCTCTGGAAATTGGTATGTCAGCTCCTCCAGCAATTTGTTCGGCCATTCCTTCAGCAGCTGCAGTGGCTTTAAGGGTGTGAATGTCATGGTTAATCTCCGCTTCGTATTCCTCCAGTCTCTGTCCATATTCATTTATCTTCGGGTCGAAGGCAATGCGGCACGGAACCTGCTTTCCGGCTCCGTACCTGCGTCCCGACGGCGGCGGCACTCCCCGCGGCGAACGCATCGGTCCATGGGTCGGAACTTCTGCGGTTTCCGGCGATTGCGGCAGGGCGGCCGCATTGGCGTGCCCTTCCCGGTCAATGCCGCCGTCGGGCCGCCAGGTACCAACTCTCCGGCCAAGAAACATTAGGCAGCTTTCCATGTTTCGCCTTTGAGCTTCTATGACCGGGTCGTAGTGCCCGGAGCGCCGGGTTACTGTTTCGGTGCCCTTTTTTATTTCGGGTGCCGTCGCCATCTCCTCCGACGGTGCAGTAGGAAAGTGCATTTTCCAGGGGCGGTTTACTAGGCTGTAGATGTCCATGATGCTGTGTAACAGCATTTTACGAAGAATGTCAATGCCATATTTGCCGTCAAAGAATTGGAAGGGGAGTTATTTTTCTTGCCTTTCTAGAAGAATTCGCGCACTGAGGTCGCGCTATGTGGTTTACTGTTCCGGCATTTGATAGGGGGAAGTTCGGAGGGGTTGCCGGGAAGCAATTTGAAAACTATATTGCTTCAAAACGAATAAACCCGGAATCTTTTGGAGGTGCGGAAGCGACCCAGAAGCAATTCGTGGAACACGTGGAGACGGCATTTTTTAACGTAGGCGGAGCAAGTACGCTCCTTGGGCTGATAGAATATTTTTTCTCCTATTGCGCGGGCTTCATTGTTCGAATGTTTGCTTCCAATAAAAAACTTGAGTTGCAGTTTTCCCAGAAATGGTTGCAAGCTGATGGTTACGGGCACGAGTGTGTGAAGCATGCCGTTAGTTATGCTGAATGTATGACCCGCCCTGAAAACCTCATGGATGCCATCGACAACGCCATTGGACCCGATGGCCGCTTTTCCGTGACATACAACCATAATGGATCAGTAATACCTCTCCATAGACTGGGTTCCGGAGAACGCGAATGTATTGTCAGTGCCCTTTCTTCGGGCGCAATAGGAATTGAAGGAGATAACGACTCCGAAAAATTAAAAAGCCTTTTCAATGGCGCATTTTTTGGAATTGAAGGTTTTTCTGTGGTGGAAAAACAGCCTGCCCCGTCCGACCAAGCCCCGTCGCAGGAAGCGCTGGATGGAGACACCGCCACTCCCACGGTCGATGCTACTAAAGACCAAGATCTCCTCGAGTTAATGGAGAGCACCGTTGCAATTACCGGCGGGTTGTCAAAGAAGGCTCGTCAGGCGCGTGTTATCCAGGCCCTAGTTTGCCCGCAATTTGAGTTCCTCATGAAGGATAAAAATGTGCAGTCCGCGGTGTATGCTCTCCATTCCAGATTCTCTGGAACGGAAAAATTAGTTGGAAGCATGGAAGACAAAGAAGAATTTCGCAGGGCGTTTCTGTGGAATGTGACCCATGCCACGGTGAAGGCATGTTTCCGTCAGCAAACTATTGCTGACAAATCGGTAAAATTTAATTTCCCCAAATTTCTGCAATCTGGTAGTTCCAGGGTGAAACATCTGGTGTTCAAGGGTATTCTTAAATCTGATTCTCCGGGCGCGGACGCAGATAGTTTCCTCCAAATGTCCCTTGCTGCAGCATTTAATGCAATTGGAACAGCCACGACATACGCCATCACGCCTAACTTCATTGGGGAAAGCATTATGAATGAAATAGAAGCTTTCCGTTCTTCCATTATTCAATCGACGGGCCTTTCATTATACGCATACCGCAAATTAGACGCAATATTACAGGACAGTAAGAATAAAGTATTTGAACGACTTATACGCAGAGTGATTTCTTCGATTCCTAGTACTCTGGCTGCCATCCCCGAATGGAGTGCTCCCAACGCACCGGACAAGTTAGTTGACGATGGAAGAAGTGTAGCGGCTAGGTTCACTAATACCGTGGAAAACACGCCATTCGAAGGATTGTTTTCCGTGGGAATGGATGCACCCGAGGATGATGTGAACAAATGTCTGAAACTTATGAGTGATGCCTATGTTTATCTCCAGAACAGAGTTAAAAAAATCGCAAAACTAGATGGCACGGAAATATGCAGCGTGAAACTTAAGGACCCACTCGAAAGCCATCAGATATTTTCCGAAGCCGATGCGGAGCAGCTTAGGAAAATTCGAAATCGGGGGAAGACATGAATTAACGAATTCTCCATGAAGAAGTTGGGGGGGCGAAAAAGACTCCTTTGGCCTTTTCTCGCCTTTCAAAAAACTTTTTTTTAAAAGGGGCCCGGCCAATCGCCTCGGTTGTCCCTGGGGATGTGAAAGTGCGACCTGTTGCTGGGGTCCAGGGCAGAAAAGTGGGTGCGCTGGACGGCCGCCGTGTCTTTTCGAATAAAAAATTGTAAACAGCATTGCTTTTTTCGAAAAATTAGTCCATGGGCTCTGGCCATGGATAGAGCTTTATCAGTGTCCCACACCGGGGGATATGAAGGTTGCAAAGCCCATACAGGTGGTCCAGGTTACCGTGCCGTTGGCGGTGGTCGTTGCATTGCAGGTGACTTTGAGGTCCTTCAGAGCGGTAGCAGAGAGGAATTTTCAGCTCTTTTGGACGGTTTGCGCGCCGATGGGGTCCGATGTCTGGAATTGCTGGATGCATGTGACACTCTCGACCCAGAGGCCTTGGATGAACTGGCAACCGCCGTCATGGGGCACATCGTAAATGAAATAGACTGCGGCGACGAATGGGCAACGTTCATGCTTGGTTTTTTGTTTCATTTGAAAAATAAACAAAAAAATTTGGCTGCAAATCAGCGCAGAGTCTTTGACGTCTTGCTGGTAAAAGTCAACGAATTTAATGCTCTCCATGACAGGGTTAGGGCTTTTGTGAGACAGCAAGAACTCCACGAGGAAGTGGAGCGTAGGCGGCAAGAACTAGAGGCCGAGACAGAGTGCGTGCGACAGGAGGAAGAAGAGGCAACGGAGCGCCTGCGGGGTGAAGCGGCGCAACAGCGGTTAGCAGATGAAGCGGAGACGGAGCGCCTGCAACAGGAAGGGCTGGAGGAGCTTGAACTTTTGCGGCACATGGAACCCATGGACTGGCGGAAAGTGGCCTCCCGTATTCCGCTAGTCGGTTGGCTTTTCAGGAAAAGCGAAAGTGCACCCGCAGGCCAAGACCAAGCGAACTTGGCCGATGTAAACCAAGGCCATGTAAATTTTTCGTAGGCCTGTGGAGAGCTTTCATTTCACTTTTCTCCTAGGAGAAGAATGTGATAGATGATCTGCAGGCCTTCGGAATCGTTAATTTACGGTAAAAAATGTCAGTGTTGTTGACCTGTGCACGCCTAATTTGCGCTTATCTTTCCGTGAGTAACCAGTTACAAGTTTTGAGAAGAGGGGATAGGGCTTCCATTTTAGGCGTCGTTGATGTCTATGAGGACGATGCATTGAGCAGCAAAGGTATGCTTGACTGCATTAAACAACTAGCAGGAGCGCCATGGTTTGGGTAATTACGCGTAACATCGTGAAGAACGCTGGGTGTGGGGACCAGTGGGCGTCCTGTTTAATTGCGCTAAAGATGGCTCCCGGTGAACTTTCTTCGGAGGCTTATCGGAGCCTGATTGGAGAGTTCTTGGTTGCCGCCGAAGTTGCCCTCCGTGAAGTTGACATTGATGCCAGAATCAGGCTTCCAGAAGAAGCGCGGGTAGCGGCTGAAGAGGCAATACAAAGAGCACATCAGGAAACCGAGCGAGTGAGGGCGGAAGGGCAGGCGCAAGTAATAGCTGCACAGGAGCAAGCCGATCATTCACGGGCAACTGACCAACGGACGACTATTAATAAACAGAAGGAAGCCGACCATGCAAAGGCAGTTGACCAACAGGCAACCAATAGGGCTAATGCGGAGGAAGAACGGGAAACTGCACGGCGTAGACGGGAAGCGGAGACATTTGGAGCAGTACTTGGCGGTGCTACGGGTGCTTTCTCGGGAGGCGGCATCGGCGCTTTCATTGGCTCATTGATTGTTCCTGGCATTGGAACGGCCATTGGCGCCGCCATAGGTGCCGGCCTCGGCGGTGGAGTGGTTGCAGGTGCCGGTGTGGCAATTGCCCAGGCCGCACACCGGCTTCCAGAGCCAAAGTGATGTTCTACGGAGGCCAGGCTACCTTGGTGAAAAATTCCTGCAAGTTTTTCACCTTGAACCCGACGTAGCGGCAGGCGTAGGAATTTTCCGGGGTAAATTCTTCGGAAATTTCCGGCCGTAGTAGGTTCTCCCATTCGGCCAGGACTCCATTTCGGGTTCGCAGTTCGGCGATGGTCCTCTTTACCCTTTCCAGTCGGCAAAGAGTCATGGAAATTTCTAATCCTTCAAAGCCGCAGACTTCCAGAATGCGTCGCACGGTGGCAGGGTCTGCCCTGCCGATGGCCGCCTCCCGTTCCGTGATGAAGGGAATTTTTTGCAGGGGTAATTTGATGTATTTTTGACCCGGAAAGCGGCTGATTTCGTCGTTGTCGGGAAAGCAGGCGTCGCCGTCAAAGCCCCTCTCCGTCGTCGTGTTTTTGCAGTGGCGGTCCCCCTGGCCGGTGACCATGTCCTGCAGTTGCAAATTGCCCATGTGCCCGACGAACTGCACCATTTCCTCGCGGGTGGGGGGGGTCTTCTCCAGAATGCGCAGCGCAAAGTAGGGTCTCCGAATCTCATAGCCACCCCTATCCACATCCTTTTTTGCGCGGGAAATCCTATAATTTTTCCAGAGAAACTCCCTGAATTTTTTATTCATCTCCTCCTTTTCCTTCGCCGCTTCCTCCTTGGAAATTTCCTCGGTTTCCTTCTTGAGGTGATACTTTGCCCAAAATTCCTTGAAGGCCTCGGCGCGCGGTTGAAATTGCTCCTTCTGGAGAAAATCGCAGAGCATCAATGGATTGCCCTCCGCTATTTCCATGGAAACTCCGGGCATATCCCGGACGATGGCCATCTCCGCCGCGACGACGGCCACCCGGGCACGGTCCGGCCGGGGCGCCAGGGATTCAAAGTAGGTGGCCAGGCGGAAGGAGGCCACGTTGCGGCGGATGATTTTTTGACCGTGGTCGGCGGCGACATCCCCGAGCCGCAGACCGTACTTGCCCAGGAGAGTAACCGTTTTTTCTGGGACATTGTCCAGGGCTTTGAAAATGCGGCGCGTTCCATCCTCGTGGACAACGGAATAGAGGGAACTCATCGCACCGGATTCGATGGCGTCCATGTGCCTCACGGGACCGCGGTCAACGGGGACAATGGGGTCAAAAATTCCCGCAAGGGGGAATTCCGCGGCCGCCGCCGCACCGGGCGGCTGGCCGGCACGGGACCCACCATTCTCCGCGGAAATCCCCATCTCCAGAGCAGTTTATCCTCCGTCTCGAAAACAGTCAATGGGATAGTAATCGCCGATCAACCGAGCGGCCGGCCAAAGTAGCGGAGAAGGAAAACTTCAAGCCAGATGCGAAAGCCGGCCTCGGAACCGAAGCGCAGGGAAGAGCGGCCGGCGCCGGCGCCGGCGATCAGAAAATTCCGCCCCCTATTCTCCTCCAGCAGCGCGTCCTGCAGCCCATTCAGCATTTCGATGGGATTCCCATCCATCGCCGCGGGGGAACGGTCGCAGAGGCGGCGCCGATGCAGGGCAAGTAGGCGGAAAAGGGATGCCACCAGCGGCCGCCGCCGCACGTCCCAGGAATCCGGGTAATAGCCGGCAAAGACGCCGCAGAAATTCTCCGTGACGATTGTCCGCCCACCGCCGTCCACGGAATAGAAAATGAAGGAGGCCGGAGCCGTCCCCTCCAACGGTAGCGGAAAACGCATGACGAGACGGATCTGCCGGTCAGCGGAGAGAAGAATGGGACAGAGAAATAGCAATTTTCCCCTGTGGTCCACCCGGGCCATGGTTTCCAGCAAAAATCCGCCGCATTCCTTGGAATTTTGCACGCTGCGCAGGTCCGGAGCATTGGGCCAGAGGGATAGATCGTCGGCGGGGTCATAGCGAAGACAGAAGGGCGCCTCCATGTCGCCGAGCCGGCGCACCTGCCCCCAGGTCGCCATGCCTTCCGCCAGGAACCACAGCGTCAAACCGGTGGCCACGAGGAGCCCGAAGGGAGCTGGATTCCCGGTGAAAAATTTTACCGCATAGGCAAAGGTCGTTCCCGTGGCTCCGAAACGGAGCCAGCGCAGAAAGATGGCCGAAAAATTTCCCCGGAGACGGATGCTGGCGTAGAGAAAAGAGGAAAGCAGAAACAGAGAAATACCCAATCCTTCGCGGTAGAAATTCCCATGCGCCGTGACCATTTTTTCCCTCAAACAACGCCGCTGCGGAGGGGCATGACAACGCAGAGAAAGTGATCGCCGGCCCTGAGAACTCCCGGACTGAGAGGGTCGCGGAACTCGAAGGCAATTTCTTCGCAGTTAAGGGCCCGCAGCGGTTCAATGAGGTAGCGGGGATTGAAGGAGATCTCCGTCTCCCCCGGTTCCGGGAAAATGATGGCCACGCGCTCGTGGGCCTCCCCAAATTCCACGCTCGCCGCAAAAACTTCCAGGAGATTTTCGGAAAATTTTAACCGCACGGAGGGGCCGGTTCCACTGCTCACCAACGTTGCCCGCTGCAGAGCTTCCAGGAACATTTCCCGGCCGATCCGGACCCTCCGTTCGGCGGGTCCGGGGATGACCTGCTTGCAATTGGGGTAGTTGCCCTCCACCACCTTGCTCACCGCGTGGATGCGCCCCGGAGACTGTGCCGACTCCGACTGGGATAGGGTAAAGGCAACCTGGCGGCCGGTGAAGGAAAAGCGGACAGATTCCGCGCCGGGAAGCAGACGCAGCAGCTCCGCGGCCGTCCCAGACGGAAGAATCAGCGACCCCTCCTCCCCGGAGCAGGGAATGGAATCGACGGCGAGGCGGCGGCCATCCGTCGCCATCAGGGAAAATTGTCCCCCTCCCACCTGCACGCAGATGCCGTTCAAAATTTGCCGGTGGCCGTCGCTGGACTGGGCGTACTCCACGTGGCGCAGGGCGAGAAACAATTGCTCCGCCGAAAAATCAAGGGTTCTGGCTTTTTCAAGGGTCGGCAGGGAGGGAAAGTCGGCGGCGGGCAGGCAGGGGAGACGGAAGAGGGAGCCGCCGCCGGAAATTCGCATCGACTTCCCCGTTGGGCACAGCTCAAAGTCCAGTTCTCCGGCTGGAATGGCCCGGGCAATGCTGGCTAATTTTTTTACCGGCAACGTCGTCACCCCGGCTCCTGGGACGGAGGCAGCAACGGAACAGCAAATTCCAAGGTCCAGGTTCGTCGCGGTTAGCGTCAGCTCATCCCCCGTCGCCTCCAGCAGAACATTTCCCAAAATGGACATGGACGGCTTCGCGGAAACCGGGCTCCCGACCGCCTGCAGGCCGTCGCAGAGAATCTTCCTATCTACGGTGAACTTCATTAAGAATTAGGAAGATTTGCCGCCGCCGCAGTGACGCTGTCAACGTTTTTTTATCCCCGCCCCGGCTTGCCGGGGCGGAAAGTTTGAAATCCATCATTTTTCGGCCATTTCCGGCGGCGTTGGCGAATTTGTGTCCTCCAGGAAGATGGCGGGGGCATGTGCCATGTTGGTAATTCGCACAACTGCTAATGTTTGAGCCGGCTCCAACGGGGATTCTTAGGATGATTCCTGGGAATTGCAGTTTCTTCTTTTTTAAGAAGAAGGCAAAAACATTTTACGTTGATTGGAAAAAGTTATAAAATGTAAATTCTGTGACTGTTTCTTCTCCGACCGGTGGAACTGCCGGATGCACTGGCACCTACGCTTCTTCTCCCCGCCCTGTTATTCCGGAGCAGGAAATCATCTCTTCAATCCAATCCACGACTACTCCGAGGGATCTACGCATTCTCATTTGCGCGTTTGTCCGTGCCCACAAAGACAACTTTACCGTCTACGGAAAACCAGCGGCGCCTCAACTCGAATCTGAGCTGCGGACTCTTCTAGGTGAAAACCTGCAAAGGAATGGAAATAACGTGCCTCGGTCCATCCAAGGAGCAAATCAAGAGGCAAAAATAAATGCGTTTATCGACGCCTTGAAAAGCAATGCGGATGCAATTGATTCGAAATGCGAGATAGATTTTGCGAATGACATTAGGTACTCCATTCCGACGGATATCGCAGATCTCCTTGACGGCATTCCCAACCAACTGCTTGGCAACTACTTTATTTTCGACAAGTTTTTCCCTGAGTCGCCACCGCCACCGCCACCGCAATCTAACATTCGAAATTTTTACGAAAGGGTACATGGTTTCATTACTAATAATGGAGAAGTAAGAGTAGATGAAATTGGGCACACCATGTTTATTCTTGCTAATGATATAAAAAAAGAGCAAAATGACGATCTGCGGCTGGAAAAAAAAGCTCTTCTGGGTAGACTGAAGATTCTCCATGGTAATCGTGATTTGCAAATGCAACTTTGTTTCATAAAAGCCCCCATTCCCGAGGCGATATCTAGGTTGGGTTCATTTCGAGAAGCGACGGCAATCGCTGGGAGGGACCTGGAAAATGCTGAGCTAAGACGCATAGCCCTTCAGGCTTGGATTTATCCGGTCCGCCAGGGTCCCGTCAGTTCCTGCTTCGCTACGGCGCCATTAAATAATGCGCAAATGAATAATCCCGCTCGCATGTTGATACTTATCATTGAAATACTCGCAAGCGGCAGCATGGAAAGACAAACGAAGGAGCACGCAAAAATAAAAATTGCCGTTAATAGCTATGAACAACCTCAGCCAAATCAACAACCGTTTAAAGGCGTGCAAGATGCGCTGGTCCGCACGATTGCAGATGCTTCACATCTGATGGGTTACAGAGACCTGAATCCTAGCAGCTTCAGTAGTCGCTCCCCCGTAGAAAACTTAAATAAAGCCATGACAAAGGTGAATGCTTGTTTGAGCAATACGGAAGGAAGCTATTCTCCATTTCCAACGATTATATGGACGCCACCGGCCTATGATTTCAATGCGCAGGAATACTGTCCAAATAATAGTCGGGCAAATGGGGATCACGGAGCATGGATTGCCCATTATAGCATTGACGGAAATCCTTCAGTTCCAATGACTGATTTTTCTGGGATTGATGCGATTCACGAGCAATTGAAGGGCCTTTACAATGCATGCAATCTAAAGACAGTAAGACAACAAATTACAAAGGCGATTGGGTGTATCACAAAAATCAGACAAATGTATGGTGGGGCAGAAACCTCTTCGCGCAAACGGGTCCATGTACAGGGAGGTGGACGGGCAAACGGTTCAATGAAAGCCATGGGCGGCGATATGGCGATTTATAGCCCTTTAAAGAATAGGTACACTACTGCAGATGGGGTTTTCCGCCACTGGTTTCCCGCCATGGCAAACGCCGCCAAGAATAAAATGACGAGAGTTCTCGTTCACGGAATAGATCATATCTACAACCTAGTTCTAGATATGTCCCAAGCGCTTATGAATAAATTGAACCATTCCGATCCGGACGCTGTTCTTAATTACATAAAGAAGGGTAATGAAATATTATTCATCGATTCAAACGGGGAGGGATTGCGCGGAATTGGCATTCGCTATTCTCCGGATGCGGACAATTACATATTGTTCGCACAAACGGATCGTGGCACAAAAACAGACATCGACCCTTCCGATGAAAACTGGGAATGTCTTTTTAAAGATCTTTATGCGGTCGAATAAAAAAGATAAAAAACTAACGGAATGAGCGATTTTAATCGCCTCGATGTGGTCCTGCCCCGCTGCGCATCTTCTCCAGGAGACGGCGAGGGTTTTATTTTTTTGTTGCCTTTTTGCCGCCGCTGCAGTGACCCTGTCAATGTTTTTTTATCCCCGCCCCGGCTTGCCGGGGCGGAAAGTTTGAAATCCATCATTTTTCGACCATTTTCGCCGGCCGTTGGCGAATTTGTGTCCTCCGGGAGGAGGGCAGCGACATGTGCCATGTTTGTAATTCGCACAACTGCTAATGTTTGAGCCGGCTCCAACGGGGATTTTTGGGATGATTCCCGGGAATCGCAGTTCCTCCTTTTTTACCAAAAAAGCAAAAACATTTTACGTTGATTGGAAAAAGTATAAAATGTAAATTCTGTGAATGTTTCTTCTCCGACCGGTAGAATCGACGGACGCACTGGCACCTACGCTTCTTCTTCCGGTCCTGTGATTCCGGAGCAGGAGATCATCTCTTCAATCCAATCCACGACTACTCCGAGGAATCTACGCATTCTCATTTGCGCGTTCGTCCATGCCCATAAAAACAACCTTACCTTCTACGGAAGACAGGCGACGCCTCAACTCGAATCTGAGCTGCGAGTTTTCCTACGTCAAAACCTTCAAAGGAATAGATTCAAACTGCCCAAGTCCATCGCAGGATTAGGGCAAGATAAGGGAATAGATGCGTTTATCGACGCCTTGAAAAGCAATGCGGATGCAATTGATTCGAAATGCGAGATAGATTTTGCAAATGACATTAGGTGCTCTATCCCGCCGAATATCTCAGATCTCCTGGACGGCATTCCTAACCAACTGATAGGCGACTACTTTATTTCCGACAGGCTTTTTCCTGCGCTGCCGCCGCCGCCGCCACCGCAATCCCACATGCAAAATATTTACGAAATGGTGAATGGTTTTGTTACTGAAAGTGGCGAAATAAACGTAAATGAAATTGGGCACACCATGTTTATTCTTGCTAATGATATAAAAAATGAGAAAAATGACGATCTGCGGCTGGAAAAAAAAGCTCTTCTGGGTAGACTGAAGATTCTCCATGGTAATCGTGATTTGCAAATGCAACTTTGTCTCATAAAAGCTCCCATTCCAGATGCGATATCTAGGTTGGGTTCATTTCGAGAAGCGACAGCAAGCACGGAAAATGGCCTGACAAATGCTTGGCTAAGACGCATAGCCCTGCAGGCTTGGATTTATCCGGTCCGCCAGGAAGATTCAGTTGGTTCCTGCTTCGCTACGGCGCCATTAAATAATTTGCAAATGAATAATCCCGTTCGCATGCTTACACTTATCATTGAAATACTCGCAAGCGGTAGCTTGGAAAGACAAACGAAGGGGCGCGCAAAAGTAAAAATTGCCGCTAATGGCTATGAACAGCCTCAGCCAAATCAACCGCCATTTAAAAGTCTGCAATATGCGATTGTCCGCACGGTTGCGGATGCCTCACATCTGATGGGTCATAGAAACCTTCATTCTAGCAGTTTTGCTAGCGGTCCCATCGTAAAAAACTTAAATAAAGCCATGGCAAAGGTGAATGCTCATTTGAGCGGTACGGGAGGAAGCCATTCTCCATTGCCAACGGTTACATGGACACCACCGACCTATGATTCCAATGTGCAGATTTGGAGAAGTGAATGCAACGGAACATGGATTGCCCACTATAGCATTGGAGGGAGTCCTTCAATTCCAATGACTGATTTTTCTGAAATTGATGCGCTTTACAATCAATTGAATGGCCATTACAAGGCATGTAATCGAATACTAACAAAATACTATATTGCAAAAGCAATGAGGTATATCACAAAAATCAGACAAATGTATGACGAGACAGAAGCCACTTCGCCAGAACGAGTCCGCTTAACTGAAGGTGGATGGATAAGGGGTCCAATGCAAGCCATAGGCTGCTGTGATGTGTCGATTAAAATGCATGATGAGACAGAAATCACCGCGCGCAAACTAATTCTCTCAGATGGCGATAATGTCCTTGCTAGGAGTTATACTACTGCAGATGGAGTTTTTCGCCACTGGTTTCCCGCCATGGTGAGTGCCGCTAAGAATAAATTAACGAGAGCCCTCGCTGGCAGTAGTCGACATGTCTACAACCTAGTTCTAGACATGTCCAAAGCGCTTATGGATAAATTAACCCCCCCCGATTTGGACGCTATTCTAAGTTACATAAGAAAAGGCAATGAAATATTATTCATCGATCCAAATTGGGAAGGCTGTCGCGGAATTGGCATTCGCTATTCTGAGGAGACAAAGAGGTACATATTATTCGAACAAATCGATGAAGGCACGAAAACAGACATTGCCCCTTCCGATAAAAATTGGAAATGGCTTTTTAAAGATCTTTATGCGGTCGAATAAAAAAGATAAAAAACTAACGGAATGAGCGATTTTAATCGTCTCGAGGTGGTCCTAACCCGCTGCGCATCTTCTCCAGGAGACGGCGAGGGTTTCATTTTTTGTTGCTTCATTGGAAAAAATAACTAAGAATATGACCAATTGCGGCCGATCATGGGGTTGACGCAGGGGAAATGAGGGAGGGAAATGGATAATCTTTGGATAGCAAAGGTAGGAGGTTGTGACGTCATTCCAGACTTTGACAATCCGGAGCAGGTTTGGGTAAAAAATAGTAAGGGATTGCGGGAGGGGCCGTACACGGCTGCAACCCTCGTGGAGCGTTTGCCGTCTCTCTGCAAACCCAAAAATCTCTGGAAATGGGCGATGATTGTAAATCACCTAATGTATTCCGGAGTGTTTTCGCCTCTGCTGTCCGACGAGGAGATTTGTGAATATAGGAAAGAGAGTGGTTTTGACGCTAAAAGGCTCGAACCCATTAGGCCTCCCCACTGCGAAGAAGGAAAATTTATTTTTTTCGCGACGGCATACCTACTTCGCGATGAACCCTATGAAATTACCGGACCGTTCCCGCCAACTTCCAACGAAGAATACGCGGCGAAGCCGCTCTAGGAGACGCGCCGAATCTGGGAAAATGGTCCCGGGGTTTAGGGAAGGTTTCTGAATCCCGGGGAAATTTCCACGGCCACCCGGGCGCTTTGGAAAAATTCCCCCACGAACGGGTCATTGTTGTAGTCCTCCAGGTAATGTACCCGCCGAATCCCCGCGGCGATGAGCAGCTTGGCGCAGTGGATGCAGGGATAATGGGTGACATAGGCGGTGGCTCCGGCGACGGAAACGCCGCGCTTTGCCGCGTCGGCGATGGCGTTTTGCTCCGCGTGGACGGTGGCCATTTCATGGCCGTCCCGCAGGTAGGAGTCGTGGGGTAATCCCGGGAGAAATCCGTTGTACCCAGAGGCGATGAGACGGTTGCCATGTTCCCCCTCCGTCACCAAAACGCAGCCCACGCGGCGCCGCCCACAGGGAGAGCGGGCGGCGGCGAGGAGCGCCATGGCGGAAAAATATTCCTCCCAGGTGGGTCGGTCGGCCAGGGTGTCCAGCATATCTCCCAGCGCACCCAATGGAAAACTTTTGCCCGCCCCACCCACGCTCCCAGGGGCTAGCGAATTCCACGGCAAAAACAAGTTCGTTTTTCTCCCAGGGAACCGGCGAACGACCCGCCGGCGGGCATCTTCGCCGCCGGGAAAGGGGGCCTTTCCGATGGCGGACATTTGTCGGCAAGTTTAATCGCCGTCCCGACGGGCGAAGAGAAATCTTTCTCGTCCGGCCAGGTCCCGCAGAATTTTCACCCGGGTCAGTCCTCGGGATTCGGCAAATTTTTTCAATTTTTCCCCCTGTTCGACTCCCATTTCCAGGGCGAGGGTTCCGGAAGGTTGGAGAAATTTTTCGGCGGCTCCGATGATTTTTTCCAGGCAGGCGGTCCCGTCCCTCCCCCCGCCGACTAGGGCCAGACGCGGTTCGTGGCGACGAACTTCCGGCTCCGCCGCCGCCCATTCCTCCTCCGTTAGGTAGGGTGGGTTGGAGACGATGAGATCCCAGCGGCCGGCCAGGGAATCGAACCAGTCGGAGAGGACAAAATTTACGCGACTTCCAAGGCCGCAGGCGCCGGCATTTTTCCTGGCCACGGCGAGGGCAGCCCCATCGCAGTCGCAGGCGGCCAAAATGGCCTCTGGAAATGCCTTTCCGAGGGCCAGAATGCAGGCACCGGAGCCGGTTCCGAGGTCCAAAATGGTCCTCGGAGGACGCGGAGCCGGGGATGTCGCGAGAAGATAAATCAACTCCTCCGTTTCCGGCCGGGGAATGAGCACGGAATCGTCGACGGCCAATGTCAGGTCACCGAAGGGCGCCGTTCCAAGAACATGCTGCAGCGGTATCCGCTCCGCTCTTTTTTCCAGCAGGCCATGCCAACGGCGCCGCTGTTCGCCGGAAAGCGGGTCATCCAGGTGCAGGGCCAACTCCCCGCGGCGGCGCCGCAGCACCGCCGCCATCAGCCACTCCGCATCCGTTCCCGGAGTTTCCACTCCCGCGGCGGCGAGGAACTCCTTCCCTCCGGCCAAAAATCGACCAACGGAACCCACGGAATCTGCCATAAGTAGAATGCCGTAAAAAAGCAATAAAATTACCCATTTCCCTGTAAAATTTTCAACCAACAAAGTTGAACAAACCATGCAAACGAGTTGATGCTGAGCACTTTGCCGAAAAAGATTCTGTGCTATACTGGGCCCGTATTCACTGGCAATGATGAAGTCAGTTGGCAGCGGACAGCGGGGGCACTACCTCGGCGGATGCACCGAAGTGATAAAAAAATGAAAACTATATCAAGCATCCCACATCTCCGAAAAAATCAGAGTTTGCGGCAGGTTTTCAATCCCATACGCAGCCTGACTCCGGAGACCCTAACGCGACATCTGGATGCCTTCCATGCGGGGAATTTGCGTGGGGCCGTCCTACTCTGGGAAGCCATAGAGCGAAGGGATGATGTGCTGCAGGGAGTTGTATCGAAGAGAAAAAAATCCATTTCCCGCCTGCAATGGGACATTCTCACCGTCGACGCAAGCGATGAGGCCATCGCCCAGCAGGAAGCGCTCCGTTTTTTCTACAATTCCCTGTGCTGCGTCAACGCGGTGGATTCCAATGAGAGGGGTGGATTTAGCCTTCTTGTGAAGCAGATGATGGACGCCGTTGGAAAAAAATATGCGGTCCATGAAATTGTCTATAAAATCCACGACAATCTCCGCCTCGGGGAAGGTTGCAATGCACTGGTTTCCGCAGAGTTTCGCTTCGTTCCCCTGGAATTTTTTGAGAACCGTACGGGCCGGCTGCGCTTTCTCGTCGACGACGGGGACCGGGATGGGGTGGCACTGGAAGAAGGAGCCTGGCTCACCACGGTGGGGGACGGACTCATGGAGGCCTGTTCCATCGCCTATCTCTTCAAACATCTTCCCCTGAGGGATTGGCTTATCTACTGCGAACGCAACGGAATGCCCGGCGTCAAGGGGGTCACGGACGCGATGCCGGGGACGCCCCAGTGGGAGGTGGCCCTGCGGGCGGTGGAGGCCTTCGGCGCAGAATTTAGCGCGCTGATGACGGCGGGCTGTGACCTGCAGGCCATCGACCTGAGTTCCCGGGGCATCCTCCCCTACCCCGCCCTCATCGACCGCATGGACCGGGCCATGGTCGCCCTCTGGTGCGGCTCGGACCTGGCCACCTTTTCCCGGGCCAGCGGCGTCGGAGCGTCCCTGCAGGCGGACGAGCGCGTGCTGCTACAGGCCGACGACGCCGCGATGGTCTCCGAAACCCTCAATGCCCAGGTGGACCGCTATGTCCTCGGTCACCTCTTTGGCAGCGAACCCATCCGGGCCTACCTGCGCATCCGGCCCATCCAGCAGCGAGACGTGCTCCGGGAGCTGGAAATCTGCGAAAGACTCATCCGCCTCGGCGTGGAAATTTCGAAGCAGGATCTGCGGGAACGCTTTGGAGTGGGGCTGAAGCACTGCAGCTGCGAGCTTTCCTGCTCCGCTGCGGAGGAGTCCGTGGACCGGGAAAGGAGCGAAAAATAGAAAATGGACAGGGAAAATTTTTGCGAAATTTCGATGGCCGACGGGGGAAGATTCCGAACCCGCACCGTGGACAGTTGGTTGAAATTGGTGGACTACGGGGAGCACCCACACCGCCTCGGCCTGCAGGTCGTTACGAAGGAATCCGCGGAAAAAATGGCCAGGACGTTCCACTCGCTCATGCGGCGCCTCGCCAGGAAATTCCGCGGCGTTCCCGTCTACATCGGACATCCGGATGACATGAATTTCCGCGGCCAGGCCGGCCACGGCGACACCAAAGCCTACGGCTGGGTCCAGTCCCTCGAGGCCCGGGACGACGGTCTCTGGGTGTGCATTCGCTGGTCCCGGAAAGGACTGGAAATTCTGGAAAATGCCCACTTTAAATTTCTTTCGCCGCGCTGGGAAATGCAGTCCCTCGGAGACGGCCACTTCGCGCCGAAGGCCCTGCTTTCCGTTGGTCTGACAAACTATCCCAACATCGCCGTGGAAACCATCGTTCCTCCGGAAATCGGAGACCTCTCCCCGCTGGCAAACGGAGAGTATTGCACCGCGGCCGGCTGTGCCGGCCCCGGGGAGGGGGAGCGAAGGGATGCGGCGGCGGCGGAAGAAAATCATTCAAAGCCAGAGATCCGCCTCCGCTTCCCCATCCTGGCAAATGTCTACTCCATCCCGGGAATTTTCGACCGGCGCATCGTTTTCTCCGGCAATCTGGTGGGCCGCCGGATTGGCCAGGTTCTCCGGAGGAAAAAACAGGAACAGCGGCTCCTCACCCTCGTCGGAGAACGGATGGTGAGTGCCAACGAGACTTTTTCCGCTGCGTGGCAAAGCATCAAGGGCATCTATCCGACCCTGTTCGAACCAATGACATTTTCCCACCCGGAGGGCTGAGGCCGGTGGACGGCCGACCACCCGGGACGAACTTCAACGAGGATGAAAACAATGGAAATGACGAATATTTTTGCGAACGTTGCGGAGGGGACCCACGGAGGTAGTTGCACCTTCGTTGCCGCCGAAGCCATGGCTCCGCGACACCTGCTGGTGGCCTTCGGGGCCGGGGAGAACGGAGGGAAGGTGACCATCGCCGGCGCCGCGGATCGGCCCATCGGCACCGCAACGGATGAGGCCGCCGCCGGGGATCCGGTGAGCGTGCAATTCCTCGGCGGCGGACAGACGGTTTCCATGGTTTCCTCCGAAGCCATCGCCCAGGGGGCGATCCTTACCGGAGCCGGCGGAGGCAGGGTCCGTGCCATCCCATCGGACGCGGGGGAATACATCCAAATTGGCGTGGCCATCGGCGGCGCAGCCGGCGCCAACCAGGCCCTGGAAGTGCTGCCGGCCGTCGCTCCAACTTTCACGGTGGCCGGCGGCGCGTAACCGCGTTTAGTTGCAATTACTTATTTTAAAAAACTAGCAAAGGAAAAAAATGGAAATGTTACCGTTCGACGATGGAAATAACGAAAAGGGAATCGTTCACGTTGCGAATGAATCCCGCTTCATGGCTGCAAACTATTCGGAACCTCTTACAACTTTTACGGTTGGCTGGAAGGATCCGGAAAATATCGAAGAGTTGCTCAACTTTGTTGCACCAATCATCCACGTCGGCAAGCGCTTCGAATTTAAAAAATCGAACAATGACGAGGCCTTTCTTTCGGAAAATGACGACGTGCGGGCCGTCGGTGCTTCCTTTAAGCGGGTGGACTTCAGCGGCGGCGGCGTCATGGGGAAAACTCTCAACAAGGGACTGACCGTGCGCATTGACCACGACGACGTCGCCGGAGACGACTGGCAGGAGAGGCACGTGCAAGTCCTGCTGCGAAGGCTCTACCGCAATGAGCTGCGCCGCGCCATTGCGGCCCTGGACAATGCGACCGAAGAAACGGTCATCGCCAGGACCTGGGGCGGTTCCGGGGAGCAAAATCCCGACGGCGACATCCGCCAGTCCCTCGCCGATGCAGCGGATGAGGCCGGGGTGCGTCCCAATCGAGTTCTTTTCGGGGAGAGTGCCTGGGACATCCGCTCCAACGTCTACGACATCCAGTCCACGGCGGCCGCCCAGCGGGCGTCCACCCTTTCCATGGAGGAATTTGCCCGCAAGCTCTTCGTGGACAACGTCCGCGTCTTCGGTGCCCGCTACCAGGACTCCGCGACGACGAAGCAGAGGATCGTGGGCAACGGCGTCTACCTCTTCAACGCCCACAATGACCTCATCAAGGACGAGCCGGCCAACATCAAGCGCTTCGTTACTCCCATCGACGGCAGCAACTTCCGCGTCTATCTAGAGGAACATTCCAAGTACACGGACATCACCGTCGAGCACTACAGCAACATCATCGTGACGTCTCCGAAGGGCATCCGGCGGCTGGCCATCGCGGATGGAATGAATTCATAGGCCGTTTTGGGGGGGCTGGAAAAATGGCGTGGATTCGATTGACGGTGAATGATTTGCAGGTGCAGCTGCTGGCGGCACAGCTGCTGGTCCTGCGCTCTGCCGCCTGTGGCTCCGGGGTGGCCGATCCGCTGCCGCCGCTGCTGCAAATGGTTGTGGACCAGGTGCGGTCCGCCGTTGCCAACGGCGGCACCTCCTTCCCCAGCTGTGATCCGGAAAAAATTCCATCCGAACTGCGGGGGGAGGCCTGTGCCCTGGTGCTGGAAGCACTGCAGGCCCGCATTCCTGCCCTAAAACTGAGCGCCGACCAGGTGCGGGCGGCACAAAACGCCCGGGAAAAATTACTCCGCGTCGAACGGGGGGAGCTGCGGGTCAGCGGGCCCTCGGATCCGGCCTACCACCTGGTGTCCGGCCGCTCCACATTTCTCTGCCTCCAGCGCCGGCTGCTGCGGGTGAATGGCAAAGTTTTGGGGGGACTCTAGTGGTCGCTGCACTGGAACGGTTGCAGGTGGGCGTCTACGAACGTCTTCGCCGGGATAGGGATCTGGTTCCCGTGGAGGTCCTGAATTGCCGCAGCGGTGACATCGGCGTCGCCCTGGAAACCTGGGTAAGGGAGCCTCTCGGCCTCTGCGTCCTCGTGTTGCCGCCTCTGCCGGTGGCATTTCCCAGGAATACCCCCCGCCATTGCTCCGCCACCGTGGAGGTGCGGGTGCGGGTGGTCGAGGAGATGGCGGTGAACCGCAGCGGGCGCCGGGCACTGGAGGTGGCGGAGAGTATCCACCGCATTTTGAGCGGCATGGCCCTGCCGGAAAGTTCTCAAAACCACGCGCTGCTTCCCCGCGCCGAAGAGCCCTGGAAATTGGAGGAAGATTTTCCGCATAGTTCGCGGGTGAAAGTGGAGCTTGTCTTTGTGGCCCAGGTGTTTCTGCGGCCTTCGGAAGAAATGGAGGAAAATGTATGAAAATTTTTTTGGGAAGTTTAGTGCTGGCTGGCGGGCTCTCCGAAGGGGAGGAACCGTTTGCCATGTATCTTGGGTTGAATAAGTTGGTCCAAATTACAACGGTGCTGCGGTCACCCAGTGCCCGCTCCTTCGACCGGGGCAATCGGACGGTGGAACTGCGCTTTTCCGTGCTGCGTCGCCATCCATCCGTCCTTGCGGCGACGAAATTTTTGCTCAGCCACGGAGCCAGCCTCGCCGCCCTGGGGGGAACGGCGACGATCGTTCCGGAAAATGCCTCCCAGATAACCTATTACCTCACGGCGGCGGCCCTTAGAAGTATCCATGGGGCCCAGGAGGGGACAACGACCACCCACGTCTATGTGCTAGTTGGCGGGGGACTTACAACGGAATTTCAGGGGAATTGATCCATGGCAAGCATTGCTCGGGTGCGCATCGCCTGCGACGGGGCGAATTTCGACGGTCCGGTCAACAAATTGGACGGACGCAGAATTACCTTCTGGCGGGGGAGTGACCTGCGACTGGAACTGGCAATTTTCAGCCGTGGGACGCTGGAGGACATCGGGAATCTTTCCGCCATCACCGTGCAGGTAAAGCCGATGGTCTGCAACGATGTCCCGCCTCCGGTGGATGTGCCTCCGGCCATGGAGAAGACGGTGAAGGCCGAAAATTGGAACCTTTCCCTGGTGCCGGATGCCTGGGAAAACGGCGCGGACCAGCAGATTGCCGTTGAATTTTCCGCCGAAGAAACGGCCATTCCCTCCGGAGACGCCTGGCTGGTAATCTGGGCACAGACGGCGGAGACACCGCAGAAAATCATCGTCCTTTCGGCGGGGCGCATCCGGGTACTCGAGTCCTCCGGCGGCGCTCCCGGAGCTCCCCTTCCCCCCGCACCGGCGGAGCAATTCTATGGCAGCCAAACCTGCGACACCCTCTTTGCGCGGCGGGAACAAAATTTGGCGGACCTGGCATCCCCGTCCACCGCCCGGGAAAATCTTGGCCTGGGTGCCGCGGCCCTCTGCGCCGTGCTGGACGAGGAGGACATGGTTTCCAATTCCGCGGCGGCCGTTCCCACCCAGCGTAGCAGCAGAGCCTACGTGGACTCCGCCGCCCTGGAAGTCCGGAACCACGCCAACGGGGGAGATGATGCCGTGCGGGCCTACGTGGATGCGCAGGTCGCCGCCGCCGCCGGTCCAGCCGTCCCAGATTCCGAAGACCTCTGGCCTACAAACGCTTCCCACAGATTCAGTTCCTACGCACAGAAACCCTACTTCACATCAACCGGAGGTGTCTGCGCCGTGGACGGCTGGTACATTTACAACTCCAGCACGACGCCTGTTTCTTCCAGCTATTTTGCAAGTGGCTGGAACATGTCCGAATACGCACTACCATTTCGCAAAGAGGACATTGTTTTTTATAGAATGATTGGAACAGTTGGCTCCGGTGTCTACGTGATGAATCGGCCATTCACCATGGAAGAAACCGCCGCACTTGTTGGACAAACGGTGACCATTTCTTTTGACATAAAATTCGGAGAAGGTTTCCCGTTGGAACAGGAAAACTACGGATTGGACATTGACATTATCAGCACAACTTCGACGGACGCCGCAGTCAAAGTAAATGCCGATGGCACGTTCACGCAAAATAATAGTACGCTTGCGACATTTCCTGAAATCACAGAGGGATCAACATCCAACTACCAACTGCACAATTTCACGTTTGTAATTCCACCTAACATCACAATGTTCAATCTGCGCCTTCGCCATACGCCAAAATTAAACGAAGACAACTCCACACCCGACGACTACACGTTTTACATGGGCCACTTCACATTGGCCATCGGAGAAACACCTGCGAAATTTAAGATGAAGCCCATTTGGATGGATGTCAACATTCATACTAGGAGATTTCTGCGCATCCGCTCCAGCTACAAGGGAAGCACTGTGCAAAGTCAAAGTTATTATGAATCTCTCGCGTTTTCGCGGGAAATGGAAGCCGTCCCGCTGTGCATTCGCGGAGTAAATGAAGTGACTCCGGTTGGATTCGGCTCCGGCTCAAGTTCAAGTGCCGAAGAAATTTCCGCCACTGGGGCGATCATTCGAAGGGACGCAACGCAGACCAGTTCATCGGCAAAGTGGCGAACTACCTATTCCTTCGCCGTGATTCCGTGGGTATTCCAAAATACAATTCCAAATTACTAGCACCATGGATAGCTATGGAGAGGGAGCAATGGCGGCATTGCTGGAGCACATGGAAGCACTGGAACGGCGTGTGCGGGACCTGGAATTGCAACTGCAGGCGCTGAGGAGTGAGCCGTGAACTGGTCCCTGGAGTACGGGGGTGAGGAGAGGTCCCTTGCCCAGTGGAATCTGTCGGAACTGGTCCGCACGCGGATGAACCAGGGTCGGGATACGGTGGCCTTTCGCCACGGCTCCGGCGATGCCCTCACCGCGGCACCCGCCTTCGCCGCCTTCGAATCGGTGCGCATTTTCCGGGACGGCAATCCGTGGTTTTCCGGGATCATCACCGGGCTGCCGGCCGCCGGAACGGCGGCCGGCGAGGGGCAGAACTACGTCGTCAGCGGACCCTGGTGGTACCTGGAAAATACCATCTACCAGCAAGCTTGGAACGTTGTGGCGGACCCCAGCAGCGGGGAGAGTACCCTGGAAACGACGTGGAAAAGTCACCTCATTCTTGGGCAAAATGTCTCCGGAGGAACCCTGACCCTGCGCCAGCAGCTGGTGGACATTCTCGACTACGCCATTGCCGCCGGGGCACCCATGGACTACCAATTGGCGGAGAGCGGGTTGGACTTCCAATTTCCGATGGATGAGTGCCGGGACCTGGGCTGTGCCGAGGCTTTGCAGCGGGTTCTGCGCTGGGCACCTTCCTTCCGCCTCTGGTTTGACTACTCCGAAGAAATTCCAGTGCTCCACTGCACCGGCTGCGCCGGCGGAACGCCGTGGAATCTCTCCCTCTCCGACGGCGTGGAAAGTCTGGCCGTGGCGCCCCAGCACGGTCTGCAGCTTGTCGGGGTTGCCGTCAAGTACGAGCGCATCCACCGGAGCAATGGCCACGTCTGGAGGACTCTGGAGGTGGACAGGTACCCGCAGAACATTTCCGAAACCCAGCCGAGGGTCCTTGTTTTGACAGTGGAATTGGCCGGTTCCAGGAGCCAGCACATTTCCCAGAAAATTACCGCCCGCACCGTCGATGCCTCCTCCGCACGGTGGTGGAAGTTGCACCTGCCGGCCCTGGCAAACATCCCCGACGAAGACCTGGAAATTCTTTCCCACGGACGGAGTTCCACGCTCCCAAGGGAGCTGGTTGATGGCTGCATTGCGGACTGGATGGCCGTGGAGGCGGAGACGGACGTCGTCCGCGCCACGGTCGCCTACGCCGCCGGCGGCGCCATAATTACTTCCCAGGAAGTTGCCGTGCGCCTAGTCGCCACCGATGCCACCACCCGCACCTACGGCCACCTTGCCTCCTTTGATGGCGGAGAGGACAGCCCCGTCGGCCTCGCCCAGTCCCTCCATGAAGGCTTTTCCTCCTGCCCCTACGCCGGTTCCCTGCGCCTGGTGGATCCGGAGGTGCGGGACATTTCCATGGGAAGTCCCCTCAACATTGCCGGCGGGCAGACGGCCTGGGCGACAATGGGGGCGGAGATCCAGGAGTGCGTGGAGGAGGTGGACACGGGGACGGTGCGCCTGCGCTTCGGACCGCCCGGCCATCTCGGATTGCAGCAGCTTGTCCAGTTGACCCGGATGAATCGGGGCCGGGAGGCGCCCGCCGCCGCGGGAATCCGCGGCGGCGGCGACGGCTCCGCCGGAAGCATCGAGCAGCCCAGTAGGACTCCGGTGGAAAATTCCCACGTGGGGGCGACGGTCTACGCTAAAATTTTACTGGCCAACGGCGAAGACGGCACCCGACAGATTTCCCTCGACGCCGACCTGCTCCCCACCCCGGGACTCGTCCTGCGACCGCGGGAAGAATTTGTCGCGGAAAATGGCATTCTCAGGAAGCGGCTCGCCATCGCCTCCCAGCCCTATCCAGTGGAAACCGACTGAGGCAAAAATTCTTCCGCCGCAAATTTACCGCCACCCTTCTTCGCCCACGGCCATCCCGGAAAATTCCATGGAAGCAGCACCATTCCTCGTCGGCACCGGCGCCATCGGCCTACCCCGCTCCTCGCTGCCACCCGCCGCGACGGGCATGGAAATTCTCCGGGACATTGACCCATCCACCGCCACGGAAATCTACTGGCTCCTGCGGTCCCTGGAAATTTCCTATGCCTATTTCATCGGCGGTGTCGGGACATTTTCCGCGGCCTATGCGATTGCGGTGGAAGGAGATCCCGCGGAGAGACTACTGCAACCGGCAATTTTTTCCCGGGAAAGCGAAGACCCGGAAAGCGGAGCGGTGAGTTTCTTTGATTTTCGGCCGGGAGAAGTGCGTTTGCAAGGAAATGGCCTCTGCGCCTACGATCTGCATCTCCTGGAAACCGACCGCCCCTACCGGGAAGTGGAATTGACCCTTGAACCGACCGCCGCAATGGACCTGCTGGATTCCGCAGAAATTTCCCTCTTTGGGAAAACCATTCCCATCTACCTGCAGGCAGACCCGGCCCTGCTGCTTTCCGGATCCATCTCCTCCGCGGCAATCGTTCCGTCCTTCTGGCAGTTCGCCTCCGCGGTAAATTGAGCAAAATTGCGACAATTTACGCAGGGTGCCTGATCAACAAAGTGCGCAGTTTCAAGAAGTTCTATAACGGCATCCACGGAAAACCCGGGCACCAATTTTCCCCGGAAACGCCCCCATACTCGTCACCTTAAAAAAGCATCCGCGAGACCTGCGTATTCCAGCGGTTAATTTGGCGAGTTAATTTTGCAACTCGCGCGGTGACCCTAGTCCCGGAGGAAAATGAGAACTGACAGGGCGCTCTTGTGGCGCCGGGCCTTGTTTTGGTGGATAATCCCCCGCTTGGCCGCCTTATCCAGGGCAGAAACATAGGCGATGGCGGCTTCCCTTGCGGCGGAACCGTCCGCGGCACCCCGGAGACCCTCCACCCGCTTGGCCAGAGTTTTCAGTTCCGTCCTGGCGTCCCGATTGCGCGCCGTGCGCCTGGAGATCCTGCGCATGTCCTTCCGTGATGACTTCAAATTTGCCATGGCAATAAAACTATGGGTCTACCAAACGGACATTGACGCCCTTGGCGAGGAAAATCGAAAGAAAAATTTCCAACCGCTCCAAAGTTCCACCGCCGCGCTGCTCCCGTGAAAAATTTTCAGAAGGAGAGAGCCGGGCATTTTCTTTACATTTGGTTTGCCTTCTGCGCTAACCCAGGCAATGATGAGCTCATGGATGGAGTTGGACGCGGCCTCTGGGGAAACGTGACGCACAGGAACTCACCGGACGCAGGCGGAGACAAAGATAAGGTGATCAATAAGTTAAATGACACCGAAATAAATCCTGAACTGAAAGCTTTTTTAGATAAAAATAAAGAAACGCTGGAAACTGAGGGCGGACTCAGCGAACGGAGCTCTTTGGCGCTGACGGAGGTCCTGGACCTGTTTGGAAACGCGGCAAAAGATGGAGGCAATGAAAAGGACGGTGAAATTTACAAAGGTCTTGGAGCTGCAATGCGTGAGTTTGCAAACACGCCGAGCGAAGAAAACGCTAACACCCTCTGTACAGAGATTGGAAAAGCCAGTGGGCGATTGGCTGAAATTTCTAAATACGAAAACGTGGATCCAAATGTTCGGCTCCATCTGCAGCGGCGAAACGTCGAACTAACCCACAATTTAGGGGCAGAATTAGGGAAAAAATTTCATGAAAATGTGGGTGCGGATTTGCGGGCCGGAAGCAGGGAGGCCCTCGTAAATTTCCTCGAAGCAAAATTTGGGAAAAAGGTACGTATTATCGGCAAAAAAGAAGCCAAGGCAATGATGAAGAACGGACAATCGTTCCACGTCGTTCGGGTAACCGAAGAGGGAAAAATTCGGGCAGCATCGGTGAAGAAAAACGAAGGAGATTCCGGTTTTTCTTTACCAAAACATGAGGACACTGGAGCCTGGATGAAACTCGGCGACTTTAAGGAGAAGGTGCTGGATGTTGCCAGGACTCCGGTTCCGCTTCTTCCAGACACCGAAGATGCAAAAAAAGGCGAGGACATTCGCCGCTGGATGGATGCACTTGGCGTAGAGTTAAACCCACCGGACCAGGAACTCAGCAAAGCAACCCTAGCCGCCTACGGACAGCTGGAAGCCCTCTATGGCGTGTACGAGGACCAATTCGCAAAAGGTAAAGATCACGTCGCTAAGGAAGCCGAATTTAAGAAAGGTTTTTCCAAAATCATTCAAGCCCTGCAAAGTACGGAAAGTTTTGTTCCGGAGGTCGGAACATTCTTTCGCAATGCGATGGTAAGGCAAAGCACGATAGGATTATTCCAACAATGTGGCGGTGAGACAATTCCACAACTTGAAAAAGCCTGCTCTGAATTGTTCAATCTATTCACAGTTCCTATGTGGAATGAAGTAGACGTAGAAAAAATAAAAAATCCAACTGCGAAGGAAGCTGAAAAAAAAGAAATGAAAACGCTGTGGAGTGCCGTAGCTATGGCTCTGGGTGCCAAGGGATTACCACTGGAAGCCGAACAAAGCATACTGGGAGCATGGAACAAATTGATCGACAAACTCAACGGCGAAAATGCCCCCAATGGGGAAATATGTGATGCGCTGGACGCCCTGGACAAAAGTGCGAACAATGGAGGGATCACCGCGGCGGTCAATGCGCTAAAGGCAAAATTCCAAGACTGACGATTCCTCCCGGCCCAACGTCCTCACGTCGGGATTTTTCATGGAAAAATAAAATTTTCTTGACGAGGAAGTGATTGCTTTTCAAAATGTATTGCATGGTTTCATTTGAACTTCCCTCTACTCTTCCCGCTGGTTCGACTTCATGTGGCGGACTTGCCATTGCCTCAACTTGTACTGCCTTCCGTGTACTTGGAAAAGTTTGGCACGAAAAAACCGAAAACAAGCTGCTTATTATCTGTAAGGGATGTTTTGTGACTCTTCTGATACCGTTAGGCGTTGCTATTAAGGTGATTGGCTTCGCCCTTGCAATTGCATACCTGCCGATCGCCCTAATTGTTACTTTAGTGGGCGTTGCGTTGGGGGCAAAAGCCCATGAAGCATTTGGGGCCTCGTATTTTTGGCTGGTTCTCGTACTTTATGGACTTGAAATACTGTATCTGACAAAATATCTGGAGCTAAAGTCCGGAAACGACTCGCCCACTCCGCAAACTCCTGATACCCCACCGATTCCGGTGATTCCCGGCGACCCACCAACCCCGCCAAATCCCAGTGATCAACCCGCCTAATTTGACGAAAATTTCCCGGCCAAAACAAACCCTTCCCGAATTGTAAAAAAGAGACCGCGGCAGGGGACCTCGTCCAGGAATTTTGGAATTCAAAACTACCCACCGAAGGTCCCGAAAGGCTGGCTTGCTCCAGGCATCACTCCGGTCTCGGGTGCACCGCAGCGGCAATCCCAACTCCAAGACCTCCACCTCCGGCGAGCCCAAAAGCGAGACCTAACAGTCCACCGACGACGATATTTCCAGCTCCTGGGAACACCGAACCCGCGGCAATGCCGGCAGCCATACCGGCAGCTGCACCGGCTCCACCACCAATTCCTACCCCTACCTGTATCCCCAACCGTCTCTCGGCACCCATCTGAACAAGTCGCTCGGTTTCCCGAGTTTCTTGCGCTATACGTACTTGCCCGTCCGTTCTCGCCTGCTCGACTCTTATATCCACATCTCCCGCTACACGCTTGGTTTGCTGCCGTTCACGCTCGATCGCCGTCTCGACTCTTGCGTGTACATTCCCTAGCACTTCTGCCGTTCGCCGCTGTTCTTCCCCCCTTACCCGTTCGGTCTCTTGCAACGCCACTTCTCTTGCCTCTTCGGTTCTTCGCTGCTCATCTTGAGGAAGCACGGTTCTGTTGTATTCCCCATTGGCGATATTGGCTTGTCTTAGGAGAATGAAAATCGCATTCTGATACGTTCCAGAGGCAAATTCTCCAAAATCAGATAGCCCAAGCAAACATCCAACCCAGGCGCTACCACATCTAGCCTCCATCACAATTCTCTGCGAAATCGCAGCAGCGAATTCCTCCTTCAGCTCGCCCTTACTAACGACAAAATCAAGGAACTCCTTGCTCGTCAGTTGGTCACCATTGAAAGACTCAATAAGTCCAGAAACGGACTCCCTATTCCCAGACCTCAATATCGCAATACTATTGCCCATGCCGCGGATAATGAAAGCGGATGGACGCCATCCAACGCATTTAAAGATTTTCACCGTAAATTAACAGCAAGGAAGCGGGCAAAACCAATTTTTTTTGGCGGAGGCCCGGTTCGACCTCCATTGCTACGACTAACGATCATTCGCCTGTGGAGGCTCTACTCCTCCAGCCACCTTACGCAAAACGAGAGAGCAAACTTCTCCACAGGCCGATGAAAAATTTACGAAGGCTCTCCCGATGCGGGCCAATTTTCCCCCATTGACATCTTCATGGTCGACGGTAGGCCCTTGCCGGAGAAGGAGTTGCTCTGTTCCTTCCCGTGCCAGCCTGAGCCTCTCTGAGTTTTCTTGCCGCGCGCTCCATTTCTGCCCGATCCGCCAGGCGCTGCTGCTCTGCTTCAGCCCGCACTTCTTGTAGTGCACGCTCCACCCTCTCATCCACCGCCTGTTGCACGCGCTCCGTTTCCTGCCGTGCGCGTTCTATTCTTTCATTAGCTTCCTGTCGGAGGCGCTCCGTCTCCATTTGCAGGACCTGCGGAAGTATTGTCCTGTTGTACTCTTTGATGAAAATATTAGCTTCCTTCAGCAACGCATCCAGAGCTTCTCCTCTAGGCCCCGAGAATCGGTCATAAAACATGAAGCCGCACAGAAAATCTAGCCACTGACTCCCACACCTTATTTCGAGCGTAATACGCTCCGTGATAGTGGTCGTCAACTCCCCCATGGCCGTTGGCTCCACGGAGACAAACGCATCCAATAATTCTCTACGCCTCTCCCCGTCCACTCGCAGAGCATCGAGAAGGGACACAAACTCGTCACCGTTGCCACTCCGTAGCACTTCAAAATCATCTTCGACGCGTGAAGTAGCGTGGTCAGCACGGGGAGGGGGATCGACCCGGCGGACATCTCGAACATTTAATCGCGTATCCATGGTCCTAGCGCATGGGTCAATTTTTTGAAAAATGCAAGGCTATTACGATTTTTTAATTGTCGTAAAGTTTAGGGATAGACATCTCTAAGGTGGTCGTCGGCTGATTTTTTAAATTTTTCTTGACGAGGAAATGATTGCCTTTCAAAGTGGGGCGTGGGTACAGTTAAGTTTCGTCCCGATGCAACCTCCCTGGGAGGACTTGCCATTGCTTCAACTATTGCAGCCTCCCTTGCACTTAGGAGCGCTTGGAGTGAAAAAACCGAAACCAAGCTGCTTATTATCTGTAAGGGATGTTTTGTGGCTCTTCTGGCGCCGCTAGGCGCCGCTGTTAAGCTGGTTGCCCTCGGTCTTGCAATTGCATACCTACCGGTCGCCCTAATTGTTACTTTAGTGGGCGCTGCGTCGGGGAGAGGTGCCCTTGCAACATTTAAGCGCTCGTATTTTTGGCTGGGCCTTGTACTCAGCGGACTTGAAGCACTGTACGAGAAAAAATACATGGAGCGAATTCCCTACAAAGCCCCATCGAATTCGCAGCCACTCACACTTGATGGAATTTTTTGAGAATAGGAGAGGCTAAAACACCAGACTCCGAATTAATCTACCCAATTTGACGAAAATTTCCCGGTCAAAATAGGCCCGTGCCCAACCGTAAAGAGAGACCCCGGCAGGGGTCTCGTCTAGGAATTTTGGGAATCAAAACCAGACCGCCCGCCGCGGTGCACCGCGGCGGGCGGCCCCAATTTTATAGAAGTCCGCGGTCGCGGAACCAGGCGATGAGCAGTCCCAGGGCCGACGGTCCCATTATGGCGAGGAGGATGGCTCCGGGGATGCCGCCGATCAAAATGCCGACGCCACAGCCGGCGGCGGTGGCGGCAATGCCGCCGCCGATGGCCATTCCCCGGCCTCCGCGGGGCCGTTCGTGCCCTTCCGCGTTCCCATTCTCCAACTGCCCAAGCAACTCCTTGACCTTTCCGTCGATGTACAGGTAGGAACGCCCCTCACTTCTCATCGCATCGACCATCCCGGTAATGACCTGCTTGTGCTGGGGATAGCGTATCCTGTAGGCACCCAACCTAATCCTGGCATTCACCTCTTCCGCCGACCCTCCCGCATCGCCGAAGAGCCCGGGCCGTTCATCTTCCCCTCCCTCTCTGGGAACGATGTACCCATCGAAATCCCCCGGTTCCTCAACGACAAACGTTGCCGTGGTTAGCGGAACGCCCGCTGCTTCCTCGGGGGACAGTTCTTCCACTCTAACGGTGCGAAGCAGGTCCCCGCCTCTAAATGTTGCATCCATTATATTTCCCTCACTTCGCGTTCACAGAAGAGCAGCCGCACTAATAAGCAAGCTTATTCCTGCGGCTCCAACGCCACCAATTAGGGCGCCGAGGGGGCCACCGGCCAAAGCACCAGCGACCACGCCCTTTGCCACAACCGCACCGATACCCAGGCCGGCAGCGGCACCGACGGCGCCTCCTCCAATTGTTATGGCGGCGACCTTTCCCCCCGCTCGGGTCGAAGTCGCCTTCCCTTTGACGCGGTCCGCGGCAGCCTTTATCGAAGAAAGAACAACTGCCTTTGTTTCATCGTCAAGGGAATTCTCCTTTGACAGGGCTACGAGCATGACCATCAACAAGTCCCGATGCTCCTCGATGAAGTGTGCTCTCTCGGTCTTCACTCCCTCAATTAACTGTGTTATTCTCCCGAATTGTACGGCATCACGTTCCTGCGCCGCCAGAGATTCGAGGCTTTTTAGCCGATCTTCGAATCCCTGAAGCGTCACCGCAAAAACACCCGCATTAGCTGGATTAATCATAGCAATTTCCCCCGCCCTTAAACTCCAAAATTCGACATAGGAAAAAAAGAAAAAAGGAATCCCTTACATAAAATAAACATTTCACTCCATGGGTTCAAGTTGTAAAACTTACCCCGATGGAAAAAGTTCTTTTTTCTCGATTACGGAGAAACTTAGGCGTTAGCAGGCACTCTTAGTGACGAAACCGGGGACGGTTTTCCCCTCATTCTTGCCGCATAAAATAGTCCGCAATTTTTTCCGATAAACAATGCATACTGATGTAGGCATCTACCACCGGTAAGGCGGCGTATTTGAAGATCCCCATCGCAGCATTGCCCACCGTTAAATTCTAATGGCCGCGGAATGGGAAAATGCCAGCATAGTTCCCGTCGGGGTTAGATGTGCTTCAACGTTCTGTAAATGTTGCTGCGTACCTGGTCGAAGGACCCCTCCGCGCTGATGCGGTGGCAGGGGAATAGACCCCGAAATATTTTCAATGCTCCGTCCGTCTCTTCGACGAAGACCTGGAAGCGGTGGCGTGCTGCCTCGGAACTTTTATCGGTTTTCCGAATTTCCACCAGCTGTCCTTCGCCAAGTTTCTCCACGCGGTCGTTATGGCGCTGGGCCTGGACTCCACGTCCCAGTTGCCGCTCGACGCTGACGCGCTCGGAAACGTCAAAAATAACCACCTGAAAATTCGACCGCTGCTTCATTGAAAGAATTTTTTCGTGGAGCAATTTCACACATTCCGCCTGCACCGCCGTCCTGGGGTAGCCATCCACGACGACTCCACCGGCGTAGCGCCGGGAAAGGATGGTGCTAAATAGAAGGGAGGTAACGGCGCTGTCCCGGACAAGTTTTCCGCTTTCCTTGGCCGCCACGAAGGCCGGTGACGCCAGCAGGTCACTGGTGACTACGGGAGGCTCTTTGACGTCGAAGGCATCGCAAACGTAGCTCGAATTGGTTCCCTTACCGGCTCCGGGGGCGCCATTGAGCCAGACAATGACACGGGGAATGGCAAAATCTCCCGCACGGGGTTGCTTCTCGAACGTTTCCCAAAACGATTGGAAGTCCTCGTAGGCCGCCCGCGATACTCCCGCCCCGACCCACGGAGGGGTGGCCGTCGAGGTCACATCCCGCCCAAATCCGGTCTTTGAGCCGCTTGCCATTGTTCCTCCCTCCGCCGTGGCCGATGCCAAAGCAGCGGCCACGGAGAACAAACACAACTTTACACACCCGCGCAACACCTTCTCCTCCGAAACATAGATCCTATTGTTGGGGAGTTTTGCGGGTCGCGAAGAAATTGTCAAATGAATCCGGGAAAATAATGGAAGTTTCTTTCCTCTCCCCCCAAAGACAGAAGAAATTTTTCGTGACTATTTCTCCGTGACCGACTAAAACAATGTTTAGGTGTAATGCGAGAGGGGTGGATCAGTCAGATCGTGGGGGGTGTCGTGGATGTTTCCTTTTCGGATGGGGCCGCGCTTCCGGCCGTCCACGAGGCACTGGAAATTCGGCCGGGGCCGGCAAAGGACAGCGGAGAAGGAATCATCCTGGAGGTGCAGCAGCAGCTGGAGGGGTGGACCGTACGGACCGTTGCCATGGCCCCCACGGATGGATTACGGCGGGGCCAGCCGGTGAGCACGACGGGGAAAACAATTCAAATGCCCGTCGGTCCCGGGGTTCTCGGTCGCATCCTCAATGCCCTCGGGAAACCCATCGACGGCCGTGGGCCCGTCCAGGCGGAGGCCTACCTATCCATCCATAGGCTCGCACCCACCCTCACTGAGCAGAATACGGCCACGGAAATCCTGGAAACGGGCATCAAGGCCATCGACCTCATTTGCCCCTTCACAAGGGGCGGCAAGGCGGGGGCATTCGGCGGGGCCGGAGTTGGTAAGACGGTGGTGATCATGGAATTAATCCATAACATCGCGAAAACGTACGGCGGATTTTCCATCTTTACGGGCGTCGGGGAGCGCTCCCGGGAGGGCAACGACCTCTACCGGGAGATGGTGGATTCGAAGCTCATTGACCTGGAGCACCCGGAAAATTCCAAGGTGGCTTTGATTTTTGGCCAAATGAATGAGCCTCCCGGCGTGCGCATGCGGGTCGGGCTGAGCGGTCTCACCGTCGCCGAATATTTTCGCGACGAAAAGCACCTGGATGTCCTTCTCTTCATCGACAACATTTTCCGCTTCTCCCAGGCCGGTTCCGAAGTTTCCGCACTCCTCGGCCGCTCCCCATCCGCCGTCGGGTACCAGCCAACCCTGAACCACGAAATGGGGGAGCTGCAGGAACGAATCACTTCCACGGCAAATGGGTCCATCACCTCCTTCGAGGCCATCTACGTGCCCGCCGACGACATCACGGACCCGGCGGCGGCGGCCGTCTTTGAGCACCTGGACTCCACCATTGTCCTGGACCGGAAAATTGCTGCCCTCGCCATTTTCCCCGCCCTGGATCCGCTGGCCTCCACTTCCAAGGCCCTGGACGCTTCCACCGTTGGTCGGCAACACTTTGAGCTTACCCGGCGGGTCCAGGGGCTTCTCCAGCGCTACCGCGACCTCCAGGATATCATCGCCATCCTCGGAATGGATGAACTTTCCGAGGAAGACAAATTGCTCGTTGCCCGGGCGCGGAAAGTGCAAAAGTTTCTCTCCCAGCCATTTTTTACCGCGGAAGCCTTCACCGGGATGGAGGGTCGCCACGTTTCCAGGAAGGAAACGCTGCGGGGATTCCAAATGATCCTGGACGGGGAGCTGGACGCGGTGGGAGAAAATGATTTTTATATGAAGGGTACAATCGACGAGGTGCTGGAATCCCACGGCCGGATGTCGGGAAAACTTTAGGCGGTGACCACGGCCATGCGACTGGAAATTTCCACTCCGGGTGGGCTCGTCCTAGAGAGGGACGTCGAATGGAGCACCGTTCCGACGGTCTCCGGAGACGTGGGCATTTTTCCCGGCCACGTACCCCTGGTGGCCGCCGTGCGGCCCGGCATGCTCCGCTTCGGCTGCGCCGGCTCCCAGGAAGCCATCGCCGTTGACAGAGGTTTTTTGCACTTTCGTTCCGATGTCCTCTGCCTCATGGTGGAAGATGCCATCGACGTGCGGTCCATCGACGGCAATGAGGCGGCAACGGCGAGGAAAAAAGCCGAAGATGCCCTGGCCGAGGCGCGGCGGACGCCGCGCCTCGACGCCGGGGAAATGGCGAGGCTGGAAGCGAAGGTCCGCTACCAAATTGTCAAGCAGCGGGCCGGTGGACAGCCCCACTAGGAATTGCCGTCAAATGCCCTCCCAATGGCATCCAACTTTGCCAAACAAAAAAATGGGAATCATTCGAGGAGCTCCCTTCTCACCAATCCCCCCAATCCTGCGAGGGGATTTTCAGGGTCGTATGTGGTTTGATGGGCAAGGGTCCTTTGGACCTCCCGGTTATAGGCTGCTGAATCTGTGCGCTTCAATTTAGCCATGTGAGAATTATAGTGACTTCTTGAGGTAACTATGATTCCATCTAAAAATCTCAAGCCCATTCGAAAATTCGCACTCCCATCGCGGGATGGCACCCAACAAAATGGGCAACTTCTATCGCCCAAGTCCATGTCGAGTTCCCTCTTAAATTGGACATTCAACCAATTCTTTACGGGCTGACTTATTTCCCGCAATGAAAGTGGAGCACAGGATTGCCAGTCTTCTAGGTGAAAAGTTTTGCCCCATGTAAATTCTCCCTTTGCGATGGCAAATTGCGGAAGAAGCGACAGAAATATTTCTTGCTTTTCGACTTGGCTGATTTTCCCACACATTCTTTCAAAAAATGGTTTAATTGTTTGTTCTAAAGAGATATCATCTCTTCTCTTATTTGAAAGAATGATAAAAAAGGAAAATAGGGACATATTTGAGCCAAATTCAAGATTAGTGAAGCAGGCGCGTGTAATTTCATCGGGAAGGCTATACAGCAAATCAAGGAGGCTGTCTACGGGTGGATTTTCGCCGTTCGTACGGGTAATGCAATAGGTGATGGGTGAATAACTCCTTCCGAAGCGACAGTTCAGCATCACTTTTCCCAGGAGATCTGTGGGTATGTTTTTTAAAAAAGCGCTGGCCATGCACGCGGATTGTGCTCCGCTGTGACTGGCACCATCGGACATTTCAAAAAGGTCGTCGATAAGCGCCATCGTTGTCGCATAGGCGAGCTCTTCTGCCTGTTCTTTAATTTCCCTACTATTTGAACTGTAAAGATTCGAAATTAATGCCGCGAAACAGCAGGCAACCTGTTCCTGTTTTTCGAAGGAAACTTGCTGGCTTTTTTCCCGTGCATCTTTCTTCATCCCTTCCGAAATGAGACTGCCAAAAACGGTAACCAGGGCAGCATCGCCTTTACTACTCTTGCCATTATTACTCAAAAATTTATTTGTTTCCCCTAATAGGCGATCGATCTTGCGGTCAATCCATCTATTGCAAAGTCCCCTCACACCGGCTACGACAATGGAAAAGAATTGGTTTATGATACTTGGAAGATGGTCACTTTCCTGGTTGACTTTTCCCTTTGCCATTTTCCCAAGCCGTTCGGCGCAGCGCCCGGCAATTCTTTTCATATTTGAAGTAATTCGCAAACTAATTTCACCGCCATTGCCATCGTCGATGGTGCCATGGTCTCCGGTGGCATTGGCGATGACACGGAAGTTATTTAGCATGCATTGGACTGCCGGATTGTCACCGATTTCCCCCATTTCATTTTCATCGGTGACGGTTTCAAATTGACTGGAAGCTAGGATGGCCTGGGTCCCCGCCAGCAGGACGGATGCCATCGGGTTGTTTGCCATTTCATGGATAGAAAGTTCACGTCTTTCTGGTGCAGAAGATGTTATCTTCTCGCTCGTTTCCGTCACCCCATCCTTTCTGGTGGGGGTGGGACTCTGACCGGCATCGGAAGTGCGAGCACGGGCATTAAGATCGGAGATCATGCATGGTATTTTAGGAACCGCGGGCGGCATTTCAATTAAATTTTTTACCACCTGACGCCATATAACCCGGGCAAGTTAGTTTTTTTTCCATAAATACTTGCTAGCGCTTAGGTTTCTCTGTAGTCGAGGAATAAATCGGGGTGGAGCAATACACCCAATCCTGCGAGGGGATTTTCAGGGTCGTATGTGGTTTTATTGGCACGGGTCCTTTGGACTTCATTTGCATAGGCTGCTGAATCTGTGCGCTTCAATTCAGACATGTGAGAGTTATATTGGCTTCTTGAGGTAGCTACGGTTCCATCTAAAAATTTCAATCCTATCCGAAAATTCCCCTTCCTGCCGGCATCTTGAACCCAACAAAACGAACAGTTTCTATCCCCTTCAAGGTCCCTGTCGAGTTCCCTCTTAAATTGGTCATTTAACCAATCCTTTACGGACTCATTCACCGTCCACGATGAAAGTGGAGCACAGGCATCGTAGCCTTTTAGGTAAAAAATTCCACCGTATGTAAATTCTCCCTTTGCGATGGCAAATTGGGGAAGAAGCGACAGGAGTATTTCTTTCTTTTCCTTTGGGTTGATTTTCCCACACATTTTTTCAAAAAATGGTTTAACGGTTTGTTCTAAAGTGACATCACTTCTTCCCGCGTTTGACAAAATAAGCAATAGTGAAAACAGTGAAACATTTGAGCCAAATTCAAGATTGGTACAGCAGTTGTGTATAACTTCATCGGGAAGGCTGTGCAGTAAAGTAAGGAGGCTGTCTACGGATGGATTTTTGCCGTTCGTATTGGCAATGCACCAGGTGACGGGTGAATAACTCCTTCCAAAGCGACAGTTCAACATCAGTTTTCCCAGGAGATCGATGGGTATGTTTTTTAAAAAAGCGCCGGTCATGCACGCGGATTGTGCTCTATGGTGATTGGCATCGGCGGACAGGTCAAAAAGGTCCCCGATAAGCGCCGCCGTTGTCGCATAGGCGAGCTGTTCTGCCTGTTCTTTAATTTCCCTACTATTTGAGTTGTAAAGATTCGAAATTAATGCCGCGAAACAGCAGGAAACCTGTTCCTGTTTTTCGAAGGGAACTTGCTGGCTTTTTTCCCGTGCATCTTTTTTCATCCCTTCCGAAATGAGACTGCCAAAAACGGTAACCATGGCAGCATCGCCTTTACTACTCTTGCCGTGATTATTCAAAAATTTATTTGTTTCCCCTAATAGGCGGTCGATCTTGCGGTCGATCCATCTATTGTAAAGTCCCTTCACGCCGGCTACGACAATGGAAAAAAATTGGTTTATGATACTTGGAAGATGGTCACTTTCCTCGTTGACTTTTCCCTTTGCCATTTTCCCAAGCCGTTCGGCGCAGCGCCCGGCAATTCTCTTCATATTTGAAGTAATTCGCAAACTAATTTCACCGCCATTGCCATCGTCGATGGCGACACGGTCACTGGGGGCATTGGCGATGGCACGGAAGTTATCGAGCATGCATTGGACTGCCGGATTGTCGCCGATTTCCCCCATTCCATTTTCATCGGTGACGGTTCCAAATTGACTGGAATCTAGGACGACCTGGGTCCCCGCCAGCAGG
>JAITOA010000032.1 GCA_031290195.1 Puniceicoccales bacterium
TCGCAAAATGAGCAAATCCGCTTGAATATTTTTGGAAGCGTTAGTTTTTTTTCCATAAAAACTTGCTAACGCTTAAGTCTCTCTGTAGTCGAGAAAAAAGAACTTTTTCCATCGGGGTAAGCAGGAATTTTGCAACTGGCATTATCCCAATGAATCTGCCATCTGCACGGGAATTTCAGCGGTCAACTTGGCGTGTCATTTTGCAGCAATTCCGCAATATTTATTTTGCGGACTACGAAGGCATCGAAAGTTACTAATTCGGGTGAATCAAAGAATTCTCAATTTTCTTCTGTATGAAATGCAATTTATTGATATACACAGAGCTCTCATTGAGAGGATGTTTTGCAGTTGTAAGACGCGCCATTATGTATGAAATAGCTATGAGCCAAACTGCGACAACGCCAATGCAGCATTCAACCGGCGACCTATTTGCCGTCCAGCCGATTTTTCGAAGGAGCAGCACTAGGCCGACAAGAACTAGGGTAACCGGGAGATAGGCATAGTTGAGCAGCAGAGAAACTAGGCAACCGGCGATCTTCAGGGGGGCCAGCAGCGTTACGACGGTCCCGGCAAGAACGAGATAGGCCCTACCCGACGGTTTCTTGTCATCGCTTGTCGAAGTCTGTGCTGGAACATTTCCATGCACAGCATTGGTTCCCCTAAATTCTTTTGCTCTCTGGAACTCTGTTTTCAGATTCGCATAGGCAGCTACCACCGGTGAGGCGGCGTATTCGAGGATCGTAGTATGAGCATTACTCATCGTTGACCCCTAATAACCATGGAACGGAGAAGTGTCAATGGAAAAACCACGATGGGGAAAGTCTAAAAACCTAAATTCATGGCCACCATGCCAATGTCCTAGGATGCCATGGATTGCAATTGGCACAGAATTAAATTACTAAGGTTAAATAACCCGTGAACGAGCACGCAGGGCAGCAGATTTCCTTCCCGTTCGTAGAGGCCCACGAGGATCATGCTGAGAACGAAGAGGGGTAAAAAGGAACACAAATTCCAGTGGAGCAGGGCGAAGACCAGGCCGGTAAGAAAGGTGGCTGGGGTTTTCCCGACGGTGGACTTTAAATAGCGGTAAATGCCGCCGCGGAAAAATAATTCTTCGACGACGGGGGCAACTCCAACGGCCATGGCGACGATGGTGAGAAAGAAGACAGGAGTGGCGGTTTCCAGTTCCAATAGAAGGTCCTGAGCCCCGAGGGGAAGCGGTATGCCGAAGGTCTCCAAAAAAAATAGGGGTACCATCCACAGCACCGTGACGAGGAAAAGTAGGGGAACGGATTTTAGGTAGTTGCGGATGCCGCTCCGGAAAACGTGTCCCCACGGGAGGTATGCGGAGAGACCGTCGGAAAAGGAAAAATGGTTGGAATGGACGGTGCGCAGAAGAAAAGATAGTAGCACCAGCTGCCCGAGAAATGCCGCCCCATAGGGAGCTCTGGGGATCCGGAGAGCTTCAAGTAGGGGAAGGCAGAGGAGGGGGAAGACGTGGGCAATGAAGATGCCGATGGCTAAAAACGCGGCGAAGACTCTCGGAGGAACTTTCCATTCGGGAGAAAACGACACGCCTCCCCCATCCTTCCGTCGCGGATTTCCAAAAAATAGGCAGCAGCCCACAAACATTTGCAGGCCAAAAATAAGAAGCGACAGCCGCTGCACGTTCATGCCTCACTTTCCAGGATAGCGGGGAGATGGCAAGCTCCAAGCGGAAGCTTTCCGTTCCCTTTCAAATCTCTGGCCATTTGCCGCTCCGCCGCCGCGGGGAGAAAAAATTTCCGCTGGTCCCAGTGACTGCGACCGCAGTTCGTCCCGAGGAACTTCTCCTTCGCCTCCCGGCGGATGGAGGCGGGGGAAATTTTTTTTTGATTTTTAACTCACTGCAAATAGGATGAATCGTTCCATGTGTCTGGGAAAATGTGTTGCTCTTTTTTTGACGGTATTCCTTGGTCTGGCGCAGGGAGGGATGCGGGGGTCCACGGTCCAATCGTCCGCCAGTGCCCGCTTCGAGCCCGACGAGATCGATAGCTGCGGACGCTCCCAGCTTGTTCTGGAGATCGTCGGAGAGGGGAAGGCCGTTGAGGAGTCTCCCATTGCCGTCGATGGCCTTGACCTGCGGCGGCTGCGAGCCGTTTACCAGCCCTCCCGGAGCGGCTCCGGGACAACCACCATTAGCTACCAGGTGCAACCCAAGCGGGAGGGCACGTTTATTCTCCAATCGGCCATGGTTCAAGTTGCCGGCCAGCCGATACCCATCCCTCCGACGCGGTTGACGGTGCTTTCTCCCAATGCGGCCGTAACGCAGAAGGGGCAACTTTCCTCCGTGGCCCGGCAGGTGCGACTGGCGTTGGGTCCCCTCCCCGAAAAAATTTACGAAAATCAAACATTTCCCATGGAAATTACGCTGTCGGCTCCCCCGGCACTCCGCGTTCGTCTGGGAGGGGCAGTGCCGCAGAAAATCGGTGACGCCTTCCACTGCGGCGGCTCCGCCGGCGGGGCCTTGCCGGCCATCGTGGCCCTGGAGACCCTGGATGGCAGCGGGGAAAACCGCTGGAGAACCCTGCTCACCCCAAAGGTCGCAGGCAATGTTCCCCTGGCCTTCGCCCTGGGTCTGTCCCTTGAGGTGCAGGGAAAAGAATCTATCCTGGGAAAAAAGGGCGTCTGGAAGGGATTGGAAAATTTCTTCGACGGAGATAGCAGGTGGATCACCGTCACCGTCACAACTCCCCAGGGCAATGTTCCGGTGCTTCCGCTGCCAAGGGAAGGCCGTCCGGCGGATTTTAGCGGCGCCATCGGAAAATTTTCCCTTCTACCGCCGCGGATCCAAGGCTCCGAACCCATCACCGCGGGAAATTCCGTCGAACTGATCGTTCCCATCCAGGGCCAGGGCAACCTCAATTCCATACATACTCCGAACCTGCTCCTCGGCCGGCAGTGGAAATTGCACAGGACCCGAAAAATCGTCAACCCCGAAGACCGGCTCGGCCACGGAGGCACCGTTGAATTTCGCTACACCCTCATTGCCCAGGAAGAAAATGCCGTGCTGCCCCCCTTCCAATTCTCCTATTTTGATCCGACCACCGGCAGCTACGGGAGCCTTGGCCATGAATTTCGTAGTCTCTCCGGGAAATCCGACGGAACCGATGAGCTGCAGCCGAGCCTTCTCCTGGCCAACCTACTGCCCATCCGGGTTGGGTGGAACGGGGCAACTTTCGGCGGCCAGACGGCCGGGGACGACCGCGACGTCCACCTGGGCGACGGTGCACTCAGAGCCGGCGACTACGCCATGGCGGTGAATTTCTACGAAGGCATTCCCCTCGAAAGGCGGACTGCGGCGGTTCTGCAAAATTTAGCCATTGCCCAGGTGGCCGTGGGAGAAATTGGTCCGGGCATTGTCAGCCTTCGCCGGGCGCTTCTGCTGGAGCCGTCCAATGAAACTCTACGGGGAGCTCTGGCGCTTCTACTCCAGGAAAACGAACTACCCCCGTTCCGCCAATCGGCCCTGGAAAATTTTTCCCTGCGCCTCTCCCATGACCAATGGACCGCGGCCGGAGTGGCGTCGGCCGTCCTCTTCGTTCTCTGTGGCCTTCGATTTTTGTTTCATCGCGGTAGAAAAAAATTCTTTGCCGTCGCCGCCGCCGCCGCCGGCCTCGTCTGGATTTTTGCCGTCGGCAGTTCCCGCCGCCTGTCTGTCCTTCACGGAGAAGCCATTGTCCTGAAGAATACCGTAGCCTATGACATTCCCAGTCGGCGCGCCCCGGCGGTAAGATATCTCCCCGCGGGAAGTTCTCTCCATTTTCTCGCCGTTCGCGGTGACCTCGTCTCCATTTTCACGGCGGACGGAGGAACCTACTACGTCGAAAAAAAGGATTGCGAATGGATTTTCCCCGGCGGTCCAGACGACCTGCCCCCGACCGCCAACCCAGGTCCGCGGACGGAGGACGGCGGCACTCCACCCCTCCCCGGGGGCACACCTCCTCCGGATGCCCCTAGCGCAGGCGAAAGAACCGGCGACGGCCCACCTGCAGCACGGAACCGGACAGATTCTGCGGAAGCTCGTCCGCCAACCCAACGCGTTCACCGTTCAAGCGCACGGCGCCCTGTTCAATGAGTCGGCGAATTTCATTTTTGCTGGAAAATTCTCCGTCCAACGCCAGCACATCGACGATGGAGGCTGCGCCGGCGGGAAGGCGCCGCAGGTCAATTTCTTCCATTTCCTCCGGAGTTTCCCGGGAGGAAAAAACTTTTTCAAAGTATTCCCGCTCCGCCCCGGCGGCCACTTCCCCGTGGAACCGGGCCACCAGCTCCGCGGCCAGCAATTTCTTTGCCTCCATGGGGTGCAGGGACTTCAATTGTCCTATTTCGTCGTCGCCCCGGCCGAGGAGAAGCCGGTAGTAGGTTTCCATTGTCCCGTCGGGAAGGGACATGATTTTTCCGAACATTTCCCGTGCCGAGTCGTTGAAGGCAATATAGTTATCGAAACTTTTGGACATTTTACGCACGCCGTCGAGCCCCACCAGCAGTGGCATGCAGAGGACGGCCTGCTCCTCCATGGCGTGGCTTTTTTGCATGGCTCTTCCCACCAGCATGTTAAATAACTGATCGCTGCCCCCAAGTTCCACGTCCGCTTCCAGGACGACGGAATCGTGCCCCTGCAGCAGCGGATAGAGGAATTCTACCAAGGCGATGGGAGTTCCTCCGTGGTAGCGCTTGGAAAAATCATCCCGCTCCAGCAGCTGTGCCACCGTCATTTCCCTGGCCAGGAGTAACATGTCCCCCAGGGACATCGCGGAAAACCATTCGCCATTGCGGCGCACCGTCGTTTTTTTTGGGTCAAGAATTTTAAATGTCTGCTCCAGGTAGGTTTTTGAATTGATTCGAATCTGCTCCTCCGTGAGGACGGGCCGCGCCTCCGACCGTCCGGAGGGGTCCCCGATGGTGGTGGTAAAATCTCCGATGAGAAAGAGGGCCTCGTGGCCCATGTCCTGGAACTGCCGCAATTTGCTGAGCACCACCATGTGACCGTAGGTGAGGTCCGGGCGGGTGGGATCCACGCCAAGCTTGATGCGCAGTTTCCGCCCACTGGCCAACTTGCGCGCCAAATCCTCCCTCCCGACCAGGTGCTGCACATTGTCGCATAGAATATCCAGAGGATCCCTCGCCATGGCGCGGTCCTAGATCTCCCTCGACCGCGCGGCAAGCAGAATTTGATCCAGCCGTCCCCGCTCCCCCCGGTGCCAGCGGTAAAAGATGGGACTGGCAATGAAAATGGAGGAAAAAGTTCCGGCAACGATGCCGATGAGGAAGATGCGGGCAATGTCCACCATGACACCGGCACCGAAGACAAAGAGAGCCCCGGCGGCGAGAAATGTAGTCAGACTGGTGAGCAGCGTGCGGGAAAGGGTGCGGTTAATGGAGAGATTGATAACCTGGGCGAGGGAAAAATTTGGGTTGCGCGGAAGCTCCTCCCGGATGCGGTCGAATATGACGATGGTGTCATTGATGGAATAGCCGACAATCATCAGGACCGACGCCACCATCGGTGCGCTGAATTTGTGTCCTAGAATGGCGTAGATGCCGATGGAAATGAGGACGTCGTGGACAGTAGAAACGATGGCTCCCACGGCAAATCCCCGCTCAAAGCGGAAGGCCACGTAGGCGAGGATGCCCCCGAGGGAAAGGAGAAGGGAGAGGAGGGCGTTCCAGCGGATGGCAGCCCCCACCGACCCACCGACGGTGGTCCTCTGGAGGAGTTGCAATTGGGAGTTTGGAAATTCCTGGACGGCGGCGTCAAAAAATGCATCCCCCCTGCCCTCCGACGTTTGCACCTTCAATCCTGCGGCTCCATCGGCCAGTGACTTCCGAAAGGCCACCTGCAAATCGCCGATTTTTTCCCGCTCCGCGACGGCGTACAAGCCCCGCAGCGGCGGCTTCTCGGCGTAGGCCAGCAGCATTTCATCGCCGCCGGTAAAGTCGATGCCCCAGACACCCCTACCCCGGACGGCGACGGCACAGAGACCGGCGGCGACGGCAACCCAGGCGAAGCATTGGACCCGCCGCCGCCGCCGCAGAAAATCAAAGTTCCCAACCCACCGCCGGTGTTCGGGGAAAAGCCGTTGAATCCCCAAGCCATGGACCAGCACTTCGAGGATGCCTCGAAAGAAAACCAGGGTGCAGAGGAGGGTGGCGCCGATGCCAATGGCGAGGACGATTCCGAAGCCGCGGACGGAGCCGGTCCCGCTGGCAATGAGAATGACTGCCGCGAGAAAGGTTGTTAGGTTGGCATCCAGAATCGTGGAAAGCGCCCGAGAGAAGCCGCCGGCAAGGGCGGCGGCAAGGGGTCTACCGCCGTGGAGCTCCTCCCGGATGCGGGAAAAAACGAGGATGTTGGAGTCCACCGCCATGCCGATGGTGAGCACGAAGGCGGCGATGCCGGACAGGGTCAGCGTCGCCCCCAGCATGGCCAGGCCACCGAGGACGATGAGTCCATTGAAAAGGAGGGAAAGCACCGCCGCAAAACCGGACAGACCGTAGAAACCAACCATGAAAAGAACCACGAGCATGGCGCCGCAAATGCTGGCCCGCAGGGCACTGGTCCTGGCATCTTCGGCGAGGGTCGGACCCAGCTCACAGGCCTCCACCACCTGCAATTCAAATTCGAGGGGATTGTTGAGCACATTGGCCAGCGCCAGGGCCTCCTTCTGGGTGAAATGCCCGCTGATGGAGGCGCGGCCGTCCCGGATCGTCGAACGGATAACGGGCGCGGAATACATCTTCCCGTCCAGGATGATGGCCAGTGGGTGCCCAACATTTTCCTCCGTGACGCGCGCAAATTTTTTTGCCCCGTCCGCCGTCAATTCCAGGCTTATCTCATAGCCGCCGTACTGATTGACCACCGCCGCGGCCCGCCTAACCGACCGGCCCGTCAGCTCCGGAATGCGCCGCACCAGAGTGGCCCGGTCTTCTTTCCCGCCATCCACCGCACTAATCCATTCGTAGCCAACCGGCGTAGCCTTTTCCGTTCCGCTGGCCGGATGGACCAGGCGGAACTCCAGTTTCGCCGGCTTTCGAATGGCGTCGACCAGGTCCGGCCGATCCTGCCGGAAGACACCCGCCAGCTGCACTTCCACCTGGGAATCTCCGCGGCTGTGGATGAGGGGCTCCGCGATTCCCAGGCCGTCGATGCGGCGCCGCATCACCTCTTGCACCTGCTCCAACTGCAGGCGCCGTCCGGCGCCGTCCTCCGCCAGCGACCGCGGGGAAATTTCCAACGTAACCGAGAGCCCCCCCCGCAGATCCAAACCCCGCCGCAGCGTGCAACCGGCACCGCCGAAGGGAAGTAGCTCCAGGAGAGCCCAAAAAAAGACGATTGCCGAAAAAATCAGCTTCCGAACCGTACTGCGCTGCAACTGCGCTGCCATGGTGCGCCCAAGGCTACTGCTGCTCCTGCCGCCTGCTGCCCCGGCGACCCC
>JAITOA010000016.1 GCA_031290195.1 Puniceicoccales bacterium
GACATGGCGCCACTGGAATGTTCATTGGCGCCCGTCTTGCTCGGTAGCTCAGTGGTAGAGCGGTCGGCTGTTAACCGATTGGTCGCAGGTTCGAGCCCTGCTCGAGCAGCCAGTTCAAATTTGGGAAAACTCCCCCCAAAATTCCACGTCCATTGCCGCAGTAAAATGCCTTGAAATCCTTTCTACGACTCACAAGGGAATAAATGAAGATGGTGAGAACCGCGGAAAAGAATAACCGGGATGGTCGTCCAGTCCACCCGCCAACCGATTGCCGCCAACTCTGCTTCACAGACAAAACACAACCGCAGGTAGTGGCTTCCAGGTGGAGCGTTCCTCCAATTTGTATTTCTATGCCTGCTTTATGTACAGGTGGGAAACCCTACCCCCGCACCCGGAACGACGTTTCGCCATGCCTTCGCGGGAGACTCGGGGATCCCCGATTTTCAATGTCAGGAGAAGAATACGTGCCGGAGTGCTCGACTTCCCCCAGAAACCGATTCCACCGGTGGGAAAAGTTTAACCGAAGTCAAGGCCATAGTCGAAACTTGAAAAAAATCTCATGGGCAATCGAAGTCAGTGGGATCCACTTCCAAAATTTCGCGGATTCCCCGTGGAAGTTCTCCGAAGCGGGAAAAAATGCGGCGGAGTGGTTCCAGGGGCAATCTATCCCGCGGGAAAAAAATGTAAAACACAGCGCAGTATTGGCTCTTTTTTTTCCGTGGAATGGGATAGACGGGGCCGCGGTGCTCGGCCCCCGAGGAAAATTTTAGCTCCCTTCGGAGAAAATCCCCCCAACGGTCGGAAAACTTCTCTAAAATAACGGCGTCAGCGCAGCGGAATTCCTGTCGCAGTAGCCGGCGGAATGGCGGGTATCCCAGGGATTCCCGGGCAGCTAGTTCCTTGGCGTAAAATGCATTGGGATTGCCGTTTAGAAAATAGCGCAGGGCTGGATGCTCCAGGTTGGAAACCTGGAGGACGATCTCCGTGGATTCTCCTGGAAAGTGGTCCCGCAGGCCATGGAAACATTGGAAGGCCCGTTCTGAGCTGCGAAAATTTTTAGGAAATAGCAGAAAATCCACGTCCAGGAGGGCAAGCAGCGCAATGTCCAGGCCATGGAGCTTCGGGAGAAGCGGCATTGTGCCCACCAGAATGTCAAAGGGAGTCCCGCGGAGGTTCTCCGACGTTGTATCTCCGTCGCAGCAAAGATGGCGTGCTCCCGGGAAAATGCGGTTGAGAAGATTGTCAATTTTCTGGATGCCGGCGCCTACCCGCCGTAGCGACGCATTGCAGGCGGGACAGCGGAGAACATCAGCTGCGGCAACTGTCCTCCCGCAGTGGCCGCAGCGGTGCAATTTTTCATCGGAAAAAAACGTAAAAAGGCCGGAGCATTCAGAGCAGCGGAGAGGCTCGGTGCAACGGGGACAGTAGGTGCGGGAAAACCCCTTCGACGGATGGAGGAGGACCGCCCTCTGCCCGGCCTCCAGAACGCGCCGCAGCCGTCCGCGAAGAAAGGGGGAGAGGCTCCGGTCCTGGGGATCCAATTCCCCCACGTTGACCGGGTAAATTTTTGCCGGTGCAGACGAAAAATTTACCTCCCCTGGCCAGCGAAAAAATTTTCCAATCTCCAGGGCATGGATGGATTCCAACGTTGGTGCGGCGGATCCGAGGATGCAGGGAACATTCTCCAGCTTTGCCCTCCAAATGGCTCCGTCGCGGCAGTGGAAATTTGGTCCCCACGATGACCGGTGGCCTGAATCTTCCTCGTTCTCCACGGTGAAAAGTCCTGGCCATCGCAGCGGAAGAAAAAGTGCCGCATCGGTTCCCACGAGAATGGAAATTTTCCCCGTTCTCAGCCCCTGCCAAATTTCTCGCCGCCGCTGGTCGGGGAGAGACCCATGCCAGAGGGCACAACGTTCCCGAAAAATGTCTCCGTCCAGTGCGCTGGAAAGGCTCCGGAAAACCCACTCCGCAGTGGAAATTTCCGCACATAGGAAAAGGGCCTGCTTTCCCAGCGCGAGGCACTCCAGGGCGGCGGCCCCATAGACATCCAGACGTCGTCCACGATCGCCAACCAGTAGATAGGTCCCGAAGGAGCTTCCCATGGAAATGGCCGACGGGGAACTGGCTACCTCCCTGAACGGCGGACCGGATGCCGCGGTAACATTCTGCACCGCTGTGAATTCGCCAATTTTTTCCGTACCGCCACCCCGTAGAAAAGGAGGTACGGCCAGTTCCAAAAATTCGTGGAGAGGACTTCCGCAGTAGGAAGAAAGTTGACGGGCAAGGCGTAGGACACCCTTTCCGACAACGGGCTCCTGGAATAGCAGCCGACCCAGAGGTTTCAACTTCCCGGCAAAGGTGGGGGGACCAACCTCCACGACGAGGGCTGGCAAGGAACGTCCCCGCCGCGAAACCTCCACCAGGGATCCCGGCACCGGCAGCGAAGGCCATTCTTCCGGGATGGCATAGGAAAGGGGCTTCCCCAGGCCATCAAAAAATTCCACCGCCGCAGCGGAAAGGGGCGACTTTTCCGGAGCCCCGTCCGGCTTCGTACCCCCATCGGCGACCACGGCGCGCCTCCTTACTCGCCGAACATTTTGGATATTTGTTCCATGGAGCCCTTGGCCGTCATTTGCTGCAACATTTTTTTACCCTTGGGCTTTTTAAGCATTTTCATGGATTTTTTCATCTGCTCGTACTGTTTCAGCACATGGTTCACATCCCGGAGTTCCACTCCGGATCCCTTGGCGATGCGCAATTTACGATTTCCAGCAACAATTTGTGGCCGTCTTCGCTCCTCCTTTGTCATGGCGCGGATGATGGCCTTCGTCTGCCCCACAAGGGCCAATTCCTTCGGGGAAATGCGGGCGGCTCCCATGCCGGGAAGCAGCTTCATGAGCGCGCTCATGGATCCCATCTTTTCAATTTGCTCTATCTGGGAAAGGTAGTCATCGAAGTCGAACTCCGCCTTTTTAAATCGTTTGGAGAGACGGTCCGCCTCCTCCTTGTCCACGCGTTCATGGGCCTTTTCCACCAGCGCCACCACGTCGCCCATTCCCAAAATGCGCTGGGCCATTCCTTCCGCCCGAAATACGTCTAAATCTTCAACGTGTTCCCCGGTGCCGACAAATTTAATGGGCACTCCCGTGGAATGGCGCATGGAGAGAGCAGCACCGCCCCGGGCATCTCCGTCCAACTTCGTCAGGAGCACGCCCGTTAGGGGAACGGCTTCATGGAAGGTCCGAGCCACATTGACTGCCTCCCGACCCAGCGCTGCATCGACGACGAGGAGAATTTCCTGGGCATCAACGACCCTCTGCATTTTCACCAACTCGGCCAGCGATTGCCCATCCCCTTGCAATCGACCGGCCGTGTCGAAAACGATTGCGTCGACCCCATTTTCCTTGGCAAATTTCACGGCTCGCCCGGCGATGGCCACCGGGGAATGGTTTTCCCGGTCCACGAAGCAGGGAATATTTTCTTCCTTCGCCAGCTGCTCCAGCTGGTCAATGGCCGCCGGTCTCTGGACATCACAGGCCACGAGCAATGTTTTATATTCCTTCCAATGCAACCACTTAGCCAACTTCACCGCCGACGTCGTTTTTCCTGCGCCGTTAAGACCCACCAGCAGAACACGTAGCGGCTTCTCTTCGGAAAATTTTGTTTCCTTTCCCAATAGGTCTACCAGCGCATCGTGGATGATTTTCACCAGCTGCTGGCCCGGGGCAATGGAGCGCATCACTTTCTTGCCAAGAGATTTTTGCCGAATGTCCTCCAGAAAATCCCGAATTACTTCAAAGGAAACATCGGCGTCCAAAAATGCATCGCGGACCTCCGCCAGGGCGCCGGTAATGTTCTTTTCGCTGATCGTGTTTAGTCCGCGCAGCGCCCGCATGGCACTCTGTAACTTCCCGGAAATCTTTTCGAGCATGGGTCCTGGAAATGTAAAATTTCCACCGAAGCAACGAAAAATATGGAGAGGAGGGCGGCCCCGCAGGGTCTTTCAATTTTTCAGCAAGGGAAACATTTTTGCCCTTTCGGCTCGATTTTAATTCTAAAATTGGTTTATGTTCAGCGACATATGAATCTGAGAGAGCTAATGTTGCGAGTGGTCACAATTGGGTGCCGCTAGCGCCGCATGGGCAAAAGAATCGTCCTGTCGAGCTATCGAATAAGATTCTGTTTCCGCAGGATCAGCCGACCGTGGGCAAAGGCGCCTTTTCCGTCGGCCGGCTCGATTTTTTTCCAACCATTCTGAATCAATGGTTCAGCATCTCGGGACTTTTCCACGGCCAGGAAATCATCCGTTCCGCCTTTCCTAAAAATGTCTATGGCAATCGGATTCCCGTCGACGCAGATTTGAAAATCTTCGGGTTTCAGTGGTCCATAGTAGCCACTGTATCTTCCCACGGAGAAGTGCGCTTCTTCGGGCACGGCGCCCCAGTTTGGAAATTTCATCGCCAGTAATTTGTAGTCTTTTTTAAGTTTGTAGGAAACGATTTTTTTTGAATCTTTTGGAAAGGTAATTTCCTTCGTAACATCTTTCAAAGTAATGT